>NZ_JAPDCD010000017.1:0-94036 GCF_027705695.1 Aeromonas sp. QDB62
CGAAGCGGGTAGCTGACCTGGAGAAACAAGCGGGACAGTTTGTGCTGCCGGAACGAAGGGAGCGAAGTTACCCCCGCTGCGTGAAGCCAAGGCCCCAGAGGTATAGTGTGAAAAAAGCCAATAAAAACAATGCCAGTCAGGCTTAACTGACTGGCATTACGGCTTCAGGCCGGGGTTTTGCTATCTCAAGAGGGCTCTGCCTATCAGTGGAACTGATCTTCTTCGGTGGAGCCGGTCAGCGCGGTTACCGAGGATTGGCCACCCTGAATGACGGTGGTCACCTTGTCAAAGTAACCGGTACCGACCTCCTGCTGGTGTGCCACGAAGGTATAGCCACGGCTGGCGGCGGCAAATTCCGGCTCCTGCACCATCTCGACGTAGTGCTTCATCCCCTCGCCACGGGCGTACTGGTAGGCCAGTTCGTACATGTGGAACCACATGTTGTGAATACCCGCGAGGGTGATGAACTGGTACTTGTAACCCATGTCGGAGAGCGCTTGCTGGAAGCGGGCGATGGTGGCATCGTCCAGATTCTTCTTCCAGTTGAAGCTCGGGGAGCAGTTGTAAGCCAGGATGCGATCCGGGAACTTGGCCTTGATCGCTTCGGCAAATTTACGCGCTTCGTCCAGATCCGGCTTGGCGGTTTCACACCACACCATATCGGCGTAGGGGGCGTAAGCCAGACCGCGAGCGATGGCCTGATCGATACCGGCACGAACCTTGTAGAACCCTTCGGCAGTGCGCTCGCCAGTCAGGAAGTCTGAATCGTACGGATCGGCATCGGTGGTCAACAGGTCAGCGGCGTTGGCGTCGGTACGGGCGATCACTAGCGTGGTGGTGCCGCAGACATCGGCTGCCAGACGGGCGGCAACCAGCTTCTGCACCGCTTCCTGAGTCGGTACCAGCACCTTGCCGCCCATATGGCCGCACTTCTTGACGGAAGCGAGCTGATCTTCGAAGTGCACGCCAGCGGCGCCCGCTTCAATCATCCCCTTCATCAGTTCGAAGGCGTTCAGCACGCCGCCGAAACCGGCTTCCGCATCGGCCACGATCGGCAGGAAGTAGTCGATAAAGCCTTCGTCCTGCGGCCCAACCTTGTTGGCCCACTGGATTTGGTCGGCACGGGCGAAGGAGTTGTTGATGCGCTCCACCACTGACGGCACCGAGTTGGCCGGGTAGAGGGACTGATCCGGATACATGGTGGAGGACAGGTTGTTGTCCGCCGCCACCTGCCAGCCGGAGAGGTAAATCGCTTCGATCCCCGCCTTGGCTTGCTGCACTGCCTGACCGCCGGTCAGGGCGCCGAGGCAGTTGACGTAGCCTTTTTTGGCGTCACCGTGGATCAGTTCCCACAGCTTGTCAGCGCCGCGTTGGGCCAGGGTGTGCACCGGCTGCAAGCTGCCGCGCAGGTTCACCACATCTTCGGCGCTGTAGCCGCGCTTGATCCCTTTCCAGCGGGGGTTTTCCGCCCAGTCTTTCTCGATAGCCTGGATCTGTTGCTCACGGGTCAGTGCCATATCAGTTCCCTCTTTCATTGATTTCACGTTTCCATTGACTTGTTATTGGCGGGCTCCGCTGGGGAGGCCCGGAGTTCAGAGCCGCTCGTAACCGGGCAGCGTCAGAAAATCGATCAGGGTATCGGCGCAGGTGATCTCTTCCATCAGTTCGCTTGCCTCGGCAAAGCGTCCAGCCTGCCAGCGCTCGGTACCTACCTCGGCTTTGACCACCTCCTGCTCTTCGGCCAGCATCTGGCGGAACAGCTCCTTGGTCACCACTTTGCCGTTCGACAGGCTCTTGCCGTGGCGGATCCACTGCCAGATGGAGGTACGGGAGATCTCGGCGGTGGCGGCATCTTCCATCAGACCGTAGATGGGCACGCAGCCGTTGCCGTTGATCCAGGCTTCCAGATATTGCAGGGCGACCCGGATATTGGTGCGCATCCCCGCCTCGGTGCGCTCGCCCTCACAGGGGGCCAGCAGGTCGGCGGCGGTGATGGGGGCATCCTGCTCGCGCAGCACGCCGATCTGGTTCTTGGCGCCAGCCGCAATGGTGGCGTTGAACACCGCCATTGCCGTATCAGCGAGGCCGGGGTGGGCGACCCAGGTGCCGTCGTGGCCGTTGTTGGCTTCGCGCTCCTTGTCGGCTTTGACCTTGGCAAACACCTGCTCGTTGACGGCGGCATCCTTGGCCGGGATAAAGGCCGCCATGCCACCCATCGCCAGCGCACCGCGCTTGTGACAGGTCTTGATCAGCAGCCGCGAGTAGGCGGAGAGGAACGGCTTGTCCATGGTCACCACCTGACGATCCGGCAGGACGCGATCTGGGTGGTTCTTCAAGGTCTTGATGTAGCTGAAGATGTAGTCCCAGCGGCCGCAGTTCAGCGCCACTATGTGATCCTTCATCTGATAGAGCAGCTCATCCATCTCGAATACCGCCGGCAGGGTTTCGATCAGTACGGTGGCCTTGATGGTGCCGCGGGGCAGGCCGAACTTGTCCTCGGTCCAGGAGAACACTTCGCTCCACCAGCGCCCTTCAAGATGGCTCTGCAACTTGGGCACGTAGAAGTAGGGGCCCGAGCCTTTGGCCAGCAGCGCCTGATAGTTGTGCAGGAAATAGAGGGCAAAATCGAACAGGCCGCCGGGGATGGGCTCGCCATCGAAGGTGACATGTTTTTCCGGCAGGTGCAGACCACGCACCCGGCAGATGAGGACGGCCGGATTGGGGTTCAGGGTATAAGCCTTTCCTTCCGGACTGGTGTAAGAGACGGTGCCGTTGACCGCATCGCGCAGGTTGATTTGCCCCTCGATCACTTTATTCCAAGCGGGGGCCAGTGAGTCCTCGAAGTCCGCCATGAACACCTTGACGTTGGCGTTGAGGGCGTTGATCACCATCTTGCGCTCGACCGGGCCGGTGATCTCCACACGGCGGTCTTGCAGGTCGGCGGGAATGCCGCGAATGGTCCAGTCACCTTCACGGATGTGGGCGGTTTCCGGCAGGAAGTCCGGCAGCTCGCCGCCATCGATACGGGCCTGACGTGCCACACGTTGTTTCAGCAATTCCCCTCTTTGGGGAGCAAAACGTTCCACCAGTTCGGAGACCAGAGCCACCGCGTCCGGCGTCAGAATTTGCGCGTATTCGGGCAGCATCTCGCCCTGGATGCGAAGGCGGGCGCTGCAGTGGGTCTGAGCCGGTGCCGACATAAGGTTCACTCCTTTGGGAATTACATTTTGAACTTACTAACTACGACTAAAGTCGAATTCCTGTTCTTGCAAACTTCCCGTAACAGCGGGATAACACGATTGATAAGGTGCGAAATATTGTTGATTACGTCAACAGTTTTTTTTAAACGCCTGTTTTCTCGCTGTGGTTAAGTTTATGTTTTTTATTGTTTTATTGGATTGGTATAAAAGCTCTACGCAGATGGTTATGCTCCTGCTTTTTCCCATCGGACAACGGCTAATTTGGGCTGTTACCTGGCCTCTCATTTCGTAACTTATTACGTAATAAAATTACAAATGCAAAAACAAATCCCGACCTAACTCCAGGCTTTGCCAAAACAGCCGTATAAAGTGCGTTTGAATAAGGCAATGAAGGTTTTGCTATTGCTAGGGCTGGTTGGTGAACGCACGTTTTAAACTCGAGGTGGTGATGTGGGTTCTGTTGGCACCAGCGGCTGCAGCGATGGAAAGTGAAGCGCAATAACGTAGGTTTGTATCAGTTGCCGGGGGAAATGCCGGGGAGGGAGGGGGGAGAAGCTTCAGTCAATAATACTGCCATCCTCGATGGAATTAGCAGTTTGTCGTTTTTTGCTGATTTCTCGCCAAGGGCGGGAAACGGAGGGCGTTGAACAGGCGATGTGCCGGGGATTGAGCGGCCATCTGGCCGGGCTCAATAGTCATCATCCGGTTCGGCAAGATCGATCACATCGAGCTGGACGACCTGTTCATCTTCGTTTTCGGTATGGCAAGGGGTGTCGTGAGGAACGGAATAAAGCGCATTGGCGGGTGTGAGATCTGTGGTCTGGTGCATGCCTGGTCCTGTGTTGAACGCAAGCCGGACAGTGATCCCTTCACTGGTGTTTCCACCTCCCTGTTTTGTCTACCGGCGGAAAGTTGCGCATCTTAATGAGTTCGGCAAAAAGATTCAAGTGGTTCTGAGTGTTTTTTGTGCTTGATAGGCAGGCCGCGTCAGGAGGATAAATCGGAGACAAAAAAATAGCCCAGTCGTTTGACTGGGCTATTCTCGGGGAAAATGGTCGGTGTGAGAGGATTCGAACCTCCGACCCTCTACACCCCATGCAGATGCGCTACCTGGCTGCGCTACACACCGACGGAGTCAGACTCGGCTGACGGGGAAGAAGTCTAATAGCATGGCCAAACTGGTGCAACTCCTTTTTTATCATAGAGATGCCGATTGCTTCTTTATTGCTCAGTCGGGATGTGGCTTGGGTCTGACGCGCAGATTTGGCATAATCGCCGCCCTGTCACCGCGAGCTATTATGCCTGCTATCTATGGAATTATCTGACAGGTGTGGATAGCGGGAATGCAAACAGCACAATTGAACAATATAAAGAGGGGATGGGCGTGAAACCATCAGAGGTCCCAGAGACACAGAGTCAGGCACCAAGTCAGACCGCGCAGGACGAACAGTGGATGCGCCATGCCATGGCATTGGCCACCCGGGCCGAAGGGATTGGCGAGATCCCGGTCGGTGCCGTACTGGTGCTGGATGGTCAGGTGGTGGGCGAGGGGTGGAACCGCTCCATCAGCGAGCACGATGCCTGTGCCCATGCCGAGGTGATGGCAATCCGGGCGGCGGGCAAGCAGCTGGCGAACTACCGGCTGCTCGATACCACTCTGTATGTGACGCTGGAGCCCTGCTGCATGTGTGCCGGAGCGCTTATTCATAGCCGGGTCAAGCGGGTGGTTTACGGCGCCCGGGATCTCAAGACCGGTGCCGCAGGGTCGGTGTTCGAAATTTTGCAGGACCCGCGCCACAACCACAGGGTTGAGCTGACCGGCGGCGTGCTGGCTGATGCCTGCTCGGCCCAGTTGTCAGCCTTCTTCAAGCGCCGCCGTGCCGAGAAAAAGGCAGCCAAACAGGCGCTGCAACAATCAAACGATACCCTTTCCTGAATCAATCGGGGGCAGCGCAGGCTGCCCTTGCTGATTTCATTCATAAATATCTCTTTATAAACAATGCATTGCGATCGCCTTCCTTCGACATAATCCCCGCGTTTTTTTCCGCTAACAACCGCTGTTAAAGCGGTTCCGATGTAACAAAACTGTCATGCAACCGCCATATAATGCCGCGAAGCCTAGCTTACATTGAGGTCTTGCATGTCATCGGAATCGTTAAACCTGGTCATGGCGGGCAGTAGAAAACGCCGGATCAAGGATAAATTGGCCAAATATGGCGTCACCACAGGCGGAGCCCTGGTACTGGTGGCACTGTTGCTTATCTTCTTTTATCTGCTCTATGTGGTGAAACCCATCTTCAATGGCGCCTCCATGGAGCCGACCGCCTCGTTTACCCTGCCCGCCGCAGGGAAGACCGCCTGGCTCGGCGTGGAAGAGCAGAACGAGATCGGCTATCGCTTCAGCGATAAAGGGCAGGTGAACTTCTTTGCGGTGCAGGGAGATGACAAGATCAAGGTCGGCCAGTCACTGGGTCAGGCCCAGGTTGCCGGTGACATCACCACGGTGGCGACCCCGGCACCGGGCCAGCGGCTGATCGCCTACGGTTTTGCCGATGGCAAGGCGCAGGTCGTCCAGCCGGCGTTCAAGGTCTCCTATCCCAACGATGTGCGGGTGATTGAACCCAGCCTGCAATATTCCTTCGGCGAAGAGCCGGTGGTGATCGACCCGCAAGGGAAGGCGCTGCAGCTGATGGTGTTCGAAGCCACCAAGGACAAGATGGCGACCGCCGCCGTGACCGAAGATGGTCGTGGCGTGATGACGGTGATGAGCGGTGAGGAGAACTTCCTCTCCGGCGAGATTGAGTGGAGCAGTGAAAACTACACTATTCCGTCTCTGCCACGCCATGTGGATCAGATGTTGCTGACTCCCAATCTGCGGATCCTGTTCGTGCGCGAGGGCAATCGCCTCTCCGTCTATGACATTCATAACCTGAGCGAAATCTCCCTGCGCAACGTGCTGGAGATCAATGCCTCCAACGCCAACGTGACCCGGGTTCAGCTGCTCTCCGGTGCCTCCTCGCTGCTGGTCGGCAATGACAACGGCGTCATCTCCCAGTGGTTCGAAGTGGCGAAGGATGGCAAACGCCAGTTCACCCAAATTCGTGACTTCAAGGGCGATGGTGCGGTGGATCTGCTGACTCCCGAGCACTTTCGCAAAGGCTTCATCAGTGCCGACAAGGACGGCATCATCAGCTTCTTCCACGCCACCGGCGAGACCAAGCTGCTGACCGAGACGGTGGAAGGGGGCGAACTCTCTGCCCTGGCCATCTCCCCCCGTCATAACCTGTTGCTGATGCAGCAAGGGAACACCTTCAAGCTGTTCTCGGTGGAGAACGAACACCCCGAAGTGACCTGGTCTGCCCTCTGGCAACAGGTGTGGTATGAAGGGTATCCGGAGCCCCAGTATGTGTGGCAATCCACCTCAGCCAGCAACGACTTTGAAGCCAAGCTGAGTCTGGTGCCGCTGGTATTCGGTACGCTGAAAGCCTCTTTCTACGCCATGGTGTTTGCTGTACCGCTCGGCGTGGCCGGTGCCATCTATACCGCCTACTTCATGTCGGCGGGGCTGCGCAAATACGTCAAGCCGACGGTCGAGATCATGGCGGCGCTGCCGACCGTTATCCTCGGTTTCCTGGCGGGTCTGTGGCTGGCACCCATCATCGAGGGGGCGCTGCCCGGGGTGATCCTGCTGCTGGTGCTGCTGCCGATGGGGATGCTGCTGACTGCGCTGATCTGGAACTATCTGCCGGAGCGAGGCAAGTCCTGGCTGCCGGAGGGGTGGCACGCCATCCTGCTGATCCCGGTGCTGCTGCTGATTGGCTGGGGTGCCTTCGCCCTGAGCCCGCTCATCGAGAATGCCTTTATGCACGGCGATTCGCGCATCTGGCTGACTCACGAAATGGGCATCAAGTTTGACCAGCGCAACTCGCTGGTGGTCGGTATCGCCATGGGCTTTGCGGTCATCCCCACCATCTTCTCCATCGCCGAAGATGCGGTCTTCTCGGTGCCCAAGCACCTGACCCAGGGCTCGCTGGCGCTGGGTGCCACCCCGTGGCAGACCCTGAGCCGGGTGGTGATCCTCACCGCGAGCCCTGGCATCTTCTCGGCGGTGATGATGGGCCTTGGCCGCGCCGTGGGTGAGACCATGATCGTGCTGATGGCTACCGGCAACACCCCCATCATGGACTTCTCCATGTTCCAGGGGCTGCGTACCCTCGCCGCCAACATCGCGGTGGAGATGCCGGAATCGGAAGTGGGCAGCTCCCACTATCGGGTGCTGTTCCTCGCCGCCTTCGTCCTGTTTGTGTTCACCTTTATGTTCAACACCCTGGCCGAGTTTGTCCGTCAGCGGTTGCGTGAAAAATACAGCTCGATGTAAGGGGCGACTCTGTAATGGACAAGGAATCGACAATGGGTAAGTGGTTTAAATCAGGGGCCCCCTGGATCTGGATGACCGGCGGTGCCGTCAGCCTGAGTCTGGTGGCGGTACTGGGTCTGCTGCTGCTGATCGGCTGGCGTGGTCTGGTCTACTTCTGGCCGCACCCCATCTATGAGTGGCAGCTGGAGGACGCGAGCGGCAACAAGAGCGTGCTGATCGGTGAGATCAACGATCGCGAGCTGGTGCCGGTGGAGCGACTGCGCGCCGCAGGTCTGCCGCTGGAAGGGGAAGAGCGCGAGCTGCTGACCCGCTATCTGGTCAAGACCGGCAACCGCGAGTTCGTTGACCTCGATTTTCGCTGGGTGCTGGAGACGGACATCAAGTCCCAGAGCCAGCCGGCCGAGCTGGCCATGGTTGAGCGTGCCACCAACGGCAACTTCTACGGCTATATCGTCGGGGTTAAAGAGGATGGCCGCGAGCTCACCTCGGATCTGCATCCTGCCCTGCAACGGGTGCTGGCGCGAGCCAATGCCCTCTCCGAACAAGCCAACGATCTGCAAAAAGGGGACATCGGCAGCATCAACTATCAACTGGAGCGGCTGCGCCTGAAAGAGCGCAAGGCCGAGCTGGATGACAAGCTGACCGATCAGCTCAAAGCCGAACTGGCCAGCGAGCGTCAGGCCCTCAACGACCGCTATCAGGTGCTGGAAAAAGAGCTGTTCTCCCTGCGTGCCCAGGCGGACAGAGACAGCATCACGGTCAAGGATATGCGTGGCGAGCTGGTGACCATGCCGATGTCCAAGGTGCTGGATGTGGTATGGCCCAACGACATGAGCCTGCTAGCCAAGGTGGGCCACTGGTTCCACCAGATCGGCAAGTTCGTCTCTGACGATCCCCGTGAAGCCAACACCGAGGGCGGGGTGTTCCCGGCCATCTTCGGCACCGTCTTCATGGTGTTCCTGATGGCGATCATCGTGACCCCGCTGGGGGTGGTGGCGGCGGTTTACCTGCACGAGTATGCGGGCAAGAACAGCCTGACCAAGATCATCCGCATCGCGGTGATCAACCTGGCGGGCGTGCCCTCCATCGTTTACGGCGTGTTTGGTCTGGGCTTCTTCGTCTACACCCTCGGTGGTTCGCTGGATCAGCTGTTCTACCCGGAAGCGCTGCCGAGCCCGACCTTTGGCTCACCCGGCGTGATCTGGTCGGCGCTGACCCTGGCCATCCTGACCCTGCCGGTGGTGATCGTCTCCACCGAAGAGGGGCTGGCGCGGATCCCGAGCACCATCCGTCAGGGCTCGCTGGCACTGGGTGCCACCCAGGCCGAGACCCTGTGGCGCATCGTGCTGCCGATGGCGAGCCCGGCCATCATGACCGGCCTTATTCTGGCGATTGCCCGTGCGGCCGGTGAAGTGGCGCCGCTGATGTTGGTGGGGGTGGTGAAACTGGCGCCGACCCTGCCGATGGATGGCAACTTCCCGTATCTGCATGTGGAGCGCAAGTTCATGCACCTGGGCTTCCACATCTATGACGTCGGCTTCCAGAGCCCCAACGTCGAGGCGGCCCGCCCGCTGGTCTACGCCACCTCCTTCCTGCTGGTGACGGTGATCGTGGGCCTTAACCTGACCGCAATCGGCATTCGTAACCACTTGCGCGAGAAATTCCGGTCGCTGGAGCATTAATCCGGCGTCCTTGAGACAAGATCGAGAGAACAGATGTGCGGACCAAAGAGTGCCGCCATCTGTCAGCAGCAATCATGGCAGTCGCTGGCAAGAGTCCGGCTACTCCAGACTGATTTTGAGGTAAAAGATGATCAACGTAACGACCACGTCCACCCAGCACACCGCGCTGGACCTGCTCAACCTGAGCCCGGAGCAGACCGCGCTGGAGGTGAAGGATCTCAACCTGTACTACGGCAGCAAGCAGGCGCTGTTCAACGTCAACATGAAGATCCCCAAGGGGCAGGTGACCGCCTTTATCGGCCCGTCCGGCTGTGGCAAATCGACCCTGCTGCGCTGCATCAACCGGATGAACGATCTGGTGGAGATCTGCCGCATCGAGGGGGAGATCCAGCTGCACGGCCACAACATCTATGACAAGAGCGTCGATGTCTCCGCTTTGCGTCGTCAGGTGGGCATGGTGTTCCAGCGCCCGAACCCCTTCCCCAAGTCCATTTACGAGAACGTGGTCTATGGCCTGCGCCTGCAGGGGATCAACGATCGCCGCACTCTGGATGAAGCCGCCGAGCGCTCCCTGCGTGGTGCGGCCCTGTGGGATGAGGTGAAGGACCGTCTGCACGACAACGCCTTCGGTCTCTCCGGTGGTCAGCAGCAGCGTCTGGTGATTGCCCGTGCCATTGCCATCGAGCCGGAAGTGTTGCTGCTCGACGAACCGACCTCGGCGCTCGACCCCATCTCCACCCTCACCATCGAGGAGCTGATCAACGAGCTCAAGAGCCAGTTCACCGTGGTGATCGTGACCCACAACATGCAGCAGGCGGCGCGGGTGTCGGATCAGACCGCCTTCATGTACATGGGCGCGCTTATCGAGTACTCGGATACCAACACCATTTTCACTACCCCGGCCAAGAAGAAGACCGAAGACTACATCACCGGTCGTTACGGCTAAGGAGAGGAAAGGATGAACCTCAGCAAACAGATTGGCAGTCGGTTCCACGACTAGGGCATACTCGGAGCATCAAGGATTATTTGTATGGACAATATGAACCTCAATAAACACATCTCCGGTCAGTTCAATGCCGAGCTAGAGAGCGTGCGCAATCAGGTGCTGGTGATGGGTGGTCTGGTGGAGCAGCAGCTCACCGATGCCATCGCGGCGATCCACGATCAGGATCTCGATGCAGCGCGCAAAATCGTGGCCAACGACCACAAGGTCAACGCCATGGAAGTGGCGATCGACGAGGAGTGCACTCGCATCATCGCCAAGCGTCAGCCGACAGCGTCCGACCTGCGACTGGTGATGGCCATCATCAAGACCATCACCGATCTGGAGCGCATTGGCGACGTGGCCGACAAGATCGCCCGCATGCTGACCGACAACGCCAACAAGCCGCAGCCGCCGCTGGTGTCGCTGGAGAACATGGGCCGTCGCACCATCAAGATGCTGCACGATGTGCTCGACGCCTTCGCCCGCATGGATCTGGATGCAGCGCTGGCGGTCTACAAGGAAGATGACAAGGTAGACCGTGAGTACGAGTCCATCATCCGCGAGCTGATGACCTACATGATGGAAGATCCCCGCACCATCCCCCAGGTCCTCAACGTGTTGTGGGCGGCGCGTGCCATCGAGCGGGTCGGCGATCGCTGCCAGCACATCTGCGAGTACATCGTCTACTACGTGAAAGGCAAGGATGTGCGCCACACCAAGGCGGACGATCTGGGCTCCCTGCTGGGCAAGGGCTGACCGGAAGTGAATAAAAAGGCGCGTGAAGCGCCTTTTTTGTTGCATAACTGGTCGGAGTAAGATAAAGCCCCCAACTGGCTGTTTTCTGATAGAATACGTCCCCTGTGTGAGTCCCGGATGGACTCACGGTCCGGTCTCCCGGGCCCAGTTTGCCGTCTTGTGCTAAGGCGGGTGTAGCAATAGGTTCATCATGAGTTTTGCCGATAGTTTGTTCTTTTTAATGCTGCTGGTAGGCGGCAGTGTGTTTTTCTCCCTCTCCGAGATCTCTCTCGCCGCGTCTCGCAAAATCAAGTTGCAGGTGATGGCGGATGAAGGCAATCGCCAGGCCGAAAAGGTGCTGGCCCTGCAGGCCCAGCCGGGTAACTTTTTCACCGTGGTGCAGATTGGCCTCAATACCGTCGCCATTCTGGGCGGTATCCTGGGTGAGTCTGCCCTCAACCCCGCCATCAAGGAGATTGTCTCCCAGTTCTACCAGGGCCCCTGGCTTGGCGAGATCAGCTCCGGTGCCTCCTTCGTGTTCGTCACCGGCATGTTTATCCTGATCGCCGACCTGATGCCCAAGCGTCTGGCCATGACCATGCCCGAGCAGATTGCCGTGGTGGTGGTGCGCCCCATGCTCTTCTTCGTCACCGTGCTGATGCCGCTGGTGTGGGTCTTCAACGGGTTGGCCAACTCCCTGTTCCGCCTGCTGCGCGTCTCCACGGTGCGCAACGACGAGATCACCTCCGACGATATCTATGCGGTGATGGATGCAGGCGCTGAGGCCGGCGTTATCCAGCGCGAGGAGCATCAGCTCATCGAGAACGTGTTCGAGCTGCAATCCCTTGGCGTTACCTCCGCCATGACGGCCCGCGAGAGCCTGATCTACTTCACCCTGCAAGAGAGTGAAGAGAGCATCAAGGCGAAGATCGCCGAGCACCCTCACAACAAGTTTCTGGTCTGTGACCACAACCTCGACAGCATCAAGGGCTTCGTCGATGCCAAAGAGCTGCTGATCCGCGTCATCAGTGGCCAAAGCATCGATCTCATCGGCGGCAATCTGGTGCAGAACGTCATCATCATCCCCGATACCCTGAACCTCTATGAGGCGATGGAGTACTTCAAAAATCATCGTGGCGACTTTGCCGTGGTGATGAACGAGTACGCGCTGGTGGTGGGGATCGTCACCATGAACGACCTGATGAGTACCGTGATGGGCGAGTGGGCGACTCACGTGGTGGAAGAGCAGATCGTCCAGCGTGACGAGAACTCCTGGCTGGTGGACGGGGTGACCCCTATCTCCGACGTGATGCGCGCCTTCGATATCGAAGAGTTCCCCGAGAACCAGAACTACGAGACCATTGCCGGCTTCATCATGTATATGCTGCGCAAGATCCCCAAGCGCACCGACTCGGTCAAATACGCCGGTTACAAGTTCGAAGTGGTCGATATCGACAGTTACAAGATCGATCAGCTGCTGGTTACCCGGGTCGAACCGGTGGTGGCCGAAAAGCCAGTTCAGGAATCGTAAAAGGAGCGACATAGAGTCATGAAGATGCAGTCTCATTCCCGTGCGCTGGCCTGTGTCGCGCTCGCCCTGGCACTGGGTGCCTGTAGCCAGAGTGCGCCGCGCAAAGCCACGGTGGCTGCCAAGCCGGCAGCTCCCAAGCCCGCCGTGGTCGTGCCGCAGCCGGATCCCGATGCGGTGGTGCAAAGCGGCATGGCAGAGCCGAGCCCAGTTTTTGATGAGCAGTACCACGGCCCGGATCAAGGATCGCTGGAGTCGGTGACCGCCCTGTTTGCCCGTGGCTACATCGAGTCCGCCATGCGCGAGACCATGCTGGCGGCGGTGCACAACGACTATCCGCTGCTCGGCATGCGGGATGTGCGGTTGACCGATCCGGTCTCCAAATTCCTCACCTCCAGCCATGCGGCCACCACGGCTCATGACTACCTCTATGCAGGCGTACAGCGTCTCCTCGGTCGTCCGCTCAGCCCTGCCCAGTGGGAGCAGATCTGGCGTGGCTTGCCGCAGCAGGGTCGGGTCTCCGACTGGGTCAAACAGATCAAGCGAGTGCTGGCAGGGCGTTAAGCCGCCAGCGGATCAAGATAGTGATGAGGCCACCTTCGGGTGGCCTCTTGCATTTCTGCATTTGCCTTGCCGGTCGCATGCTGATTTCTGCTGATACTGATTGCCGCCCGTGGCGCTTTGTTTTATCTTGTTTTGGCCATCTAAACATCTATATGTTTTTATGGCTTCATAATAAAAGGGCTTCCCAGGATGAAGCCGGACGATCTGCAGCGATTCGACGCGAAACCGCAGATCAACAAAACAAACAGATAAATACGCACATAAACAACGCACATAACAAAGAGACACGACAGATGGAAACCAGGGAATTGTGGGTGCTGGATGGGGGCATGGGGCGCGAGCTGGCACGGCGGGGGGCACCGTTTCGTCAGCCCGAGTGGTCGGCGCTGGCCTTGATGGAGGCGCCCGAGACGGTGCGTGAGGTGCATCAGGCCTATGTGGCGAGCGGGGCCAGGGTCATCACCACCAACAGCTATGCGCTGGTGCCGTTTCATATCGGCGATGAGCGCTTCTTTGCCGACGGGGAGGGGCTGGCAGCCCTGGCTGGTCAACTGGCCCGCGAGGTGGCTGACGATCAGCATGGCGCCGTGCAGGTGGCGGGTTCGCTGCCGCCGCTCTTTGGCTCTTACCGTGCCGATCTGTTCAAGGCGGACAGGGTGAGCGAGCTTGCCACGCCGCTTATCCGGGCGCTGTCACCTTATGTGGATATCTGGCTGGCGGAGACCATGAGCCTGATTGCCGAGCCGCTGGCCATCCGGGCCCTGTTGCCCAAGGACGGCAAGCCGTTCTGGGTCTCCTTCACCCTGGAAGATGAGGCGCCGGGCAACGAGCCGCGACTGCGTTCCGGCGAGCGGGTGGCCGATGCGGTTAGCGCGTTGGTGGCGGCCGGGGTGGATGCCATCCTGTTCAACTGCTGTCAGCCCGAAGTGATTGAGGCCGCGTTGAAGGTGGCCGGTGACAGGTTGCAGGCAGTGGGCCGCGCTGACATTCGCCTCGGTGCCTATGCCAACGCCTTCCCGCCGCAACCCAAGGAGGCCACCGCCAATGACGGGCTGGACGAGATCCGCGCCGATCTGGGGCCGCTGGATTATCTCGGCTGGGCCGAGCGCTGGCGCGCAGCCGGTGCGAATTTGATCGGTGGTTGCTGCGGCATCGGCCCCGAGCATATTCAGGCGCTGAGCAGCCGGTTGCGCTAAGGAGCCCCCATGAAAGAGAACAAGATTGGGCTCTGGTCCCTCACCGCGCTGGTGTTCAGCTCCATGGTAGGGGCGGGAATTTTCAGCCTGCCCCAGAACATGGCCGAGGTGGCTGGCGCGCGCGCCGTGCTGATCGGCTGGGGTGTGACCGGGGTGGGCATCCTGGCGCTCGCCATGAGTTTTCTCTATCTGTCGCGGCTCAGGCCGGATCTCGACGGCGGCATCTATAGCTTCGCCCGCGCCGGTTTTGGCGATCTGGTGGGCTTCTTCTCCGCCTGGGGATATTGGCTCTGTGCCACCATCGGCGTGGTGGGCTATCTGGTGATCGCCTTTGCGGCGCTGGGCAGCTTTATCGATACCCCCGAGCAGATCTGGTTTGGTGATGGCAATACCCTGGCGGCGTTTGTCGGTGAATCCTGCATCCTCTGGGCGGTGCACCTGCTGGTGGCCCGTGGTGTGCAGCAGGCGGCGTTGTTCAATCTGGTGGCGACTCTGGCCAAGAGCCTGCCGCTGCTGCTGTTTATCCTGTTCGCCTGCTACTGGTTCGATCCGGTCACCTTCGCGGCGGATCAGCAGGGCAGCACCCTGGCGGTGCCGGTCTCCGAGCAGGTGCGCAATACCATGCTGATCACCCTCTGGGTCTTTACCGGCATCGAGGGGGCGGCAGTGCTGTCGGCCCGCGCCAGAAACCGACGGGATGTGGGCACGGCCACCGTGCTCGGCGTGGTGTTGGCGCTGCTGCTCTATGTGCTTATCTCGGTGCTGGCGCTGGGGATATTGAGTCGCCCCGAACTGGCTGCCCTGCCCAACCCCTCCATGGCAGGGCTGATGGCCCAGATGACCGGCTCCTGGGGCAAGGTGCTGATCAGTGTCGGCCTTATCGTCTCGGTGCTCGCCTCTTACGTGAGCTGGACCCTGTTCTCGGCCGAGGTGCCGTTCAGCGCGGCCCGTCACGGTGCGTTTCCCGCCATCTTCCGGCGCCAGAACCGCAACGGCACCCCCATCGCATCGCTCTGGCTCACCAGTCTGACGGTGCAGACATGCCTGCTGTTGGTGTGGCTGCTCGGCAAGGGCTACACCAGCTTATTGCTTATCTCGACCTCGATGATCCTGGTGCCCTACCTGCTGATCGGCCTGTTTCTGCTCAAGCTCTCGTTCAGCAGGAAGGGGGACGGAGGGCAGGGCCAGAGCCTGATGCGGACGGTGGCGCTGGTGTCGAGTGGTTACGGCTTCTGGCTGCTCTATGCCGCCGGGGTGGAGTATCTGCTGCTCTCCTTACTGCTCTACGGGCCGGGCCTGCTGCTGTTTCTCTACAGCCGCCGTCAGCTGGGGGCGGATCTGCGCCTGAGCGGCCGCGAGCGATGGCTGGCCGGAGTGACCTTGCTGAGCCTGATCCCCGCCGTCTGGTCGTTCGCCCATCTCTGATATCGAAGATGTGATTGACCATATAAAGAGAGCGCCACCGTGGCGCTCTCTTTGTTATCAGGGACTGGTTATCAGGGACTTGCTATCCGGACTTTGTTATTTGGGGCGAGGGCTCAGCGACTGGCAGGCCCGGCCGGTTTGCCAAACAAAACGGCGAGCTTTTGTCGCCATGGCAGGCCTCGGGCATCACGCAGCATGTCGCGCCACTCATGGAAGGTGAGAGTGAGGGGGTTGAAGCTGTGGATCGGCTTGGTGATGCCAAAGCGACACGGCTCGGCCGGGTCTTCTTCGACAAAGGTGCCGAACAGCCGATCCCAGATAATCAGCACCCCGGCAAAGTTGCGGTCTATGTACTTGGCGTTGCTGGCGTGGTGCACCCTGTGGTGGGAGGGGGTGTTGAAGATCCACTCAAGCCAGCCGAGTTTGCCCACCACCTGGGTGTGGACGAAGAACTGGAAGCCCAGGCTGAGCAGCACGGTGGCGACCACCGCCTCGGGCGGGAAGCCGATGACAATCATCGGGATCCAGAACAGCCACATGCCGGAGATTGGGTACATCAGGCTCTGGCGAAAGGCGGTGGAGAGGTTGAGTCGCTCCGAGCTGTGGTGCACCACATGGGACGCCCACAACCAGCGCACATGGTGGCTGGTGAAGTGGAACAGCCAGTAGCAGAGATCCTGCAACAGGAACAGCAGCAGCACGCTCCAGAGGTTCAGCTCGATATCGAACAGCCGCCAGCCCCAGAGGGTGTCATACAGATAAGCGATGGCGATGGCCGCCAGCGCATCGCCTCCCTGATGCATCAGGGCCAGCGCGGCGTTGGCGAACAAGTCTCGCCACTGGTAGGTGGCGGTGGGGAAGGCGGCGCCATGTTTGCGCAGGTAGAGCATCTCCCAGCCGACAAAGGCCAGAAAAATCGGGGAGAGGTAGAGCAGAAGCAGTTGCACATTCATAGCGGCCATCCATTCAGAGCAATTGCTCTCCAGCATAAAGGATGGCTTTAATAATTCATTAACATTTTCCGTCGGCGTAGAAATAGCGGAAAAGAGGGTGCTGCAACCGCAGAGGAAGGCACGGCGGATGGCTATGCTTGATGCAGGCTTGTTCAGGAGGATCTGGCTTATGCGCGTATGGTGCTGCTTGTTGCTGGGGTTGTGCATGATGGCGCACGCCAAGACCCGGGTCGAGATCCTGGCGGATGCCGCCTATCCCCCCTACTCCTGGCAGGAGGGGGAGGAGGTCAGGGGTATCTATGCCGATATCATTCGTGAAGTGACAGCTTCCATGAGTGACTATGAGGTGGTGCTCAAACCCATGCCCTGGCGCCGCGGCCTGAGCCTGGTGGAGCGGGGCAGTGCGTTTGCCATTTTCCCTCCCTACTATCTGCCCGATGCTCGCCCTTATATCTGGCCCTACTCCCAGCCGATACTCGATGAAGAGCTGGTAGTGATGTGCGGCGCCAGTGTGGCAGCCAATACCCCGCAGGCACGGTTTCCTGATGACTACAGCGGTCTTCGCTTCGGAATCAATGCCGGTTTCACCGTGGGAGGCGATCTCTTCTGGCAGGCAGTGAAAGAGAAGCAGATCGATGTGGAGGAGGTGAAAAGCAATCGGGAAAATCTGCTCAAGATAGTGCGTGGCCGTATCGACTGCACCGTCAATGACCGTATCTCGCTGCTCTATGAACTGTTCAAAATGATACAGGGATCGCAACTGGCGGTGACCGATATGTCCTTGCTCAAGCAGGGCCCCGTGCTCAGCAAGGAGCAGGGGTTTCTCGGTTACAGCCGCAAGGGGGAGTTCCCCTACAAGCAGGCCTTTATCGAGCAGTTTGACAAGGAGCTTTACCTGCTCAAGAAACGTGACGGGGTGAGGAGCATCGTGGAGCGCTATCTGGGAAAGTCCCCGCGCTGAGCCGATGAGAGGGGGACTCGGGTTCAGCGGATGGGGGGCTCCTGCATGAAGAACACCCTGCATGAAGAACAAGAAGAGGGACCCTGGGTCCCTCTTCGTCTATCCACTGTGTTGTGGTCGCTACAGCACCTGACTCAGGAACTGGCGCAGACGCGGAGAGGGGGGATTGTCGAAGAAGTCGGCAGGCTTCTCATCCACCAGCAGTTCGCCACTCTCCATAAAGAGCACCCGATCCGCCACTTCGCGGGCAAAGCCCATCTCGTGGGTCACCACCACCATGGTCATCCCCTCGCGGGCCAGCCCCTTCATCACATCCAGCACTTCACCCACCATCTCGGGGTCCAGCGCACTGGTCGGCTCGTCAAACAGCATGATGCGCGGCTGCATGGCGAGCGCCCGGGCGATCGCCACCCGCTGCTGCTGACCGCCGGAGAGCTGGGACGGGTAGCTGGCCGCTTTCACCGACAGTCCCACTTTCAGCAGCAGCGCCTTGGCTCTGTCTTCGGCATCACGGCGCGACAGGCCGCGCACCTTCTGCGGGGCGAGGGTGATGTTGTCCAGTACCGTCAGGTGGGGGAAGAGGTTGAAGGACTGGAACACCATGCCCACCTCTTCCCGCAGCTTGTTGACGTCGCCCGGCTCGGTCAGGCAGATGCCATCGACCACGATGTTGCCGTCGTTGATGGTCTCCAGTTGGTTGAGGGTGCGCAGGAAGGTCGATTTGCCCGAGCCGCTGGGGCCGACGATCACCACCACTTCCCCTTCAGCCACCTGGGTGCTGACGTTTTTCAGGGCGTGCACCTCGGTGCCGTAGAACTTCTCTACGCCGGTCGCCTTGATGATGGGATCAGTTGCTGTACGCATATTTCGCCTCCAGAAAACGAACCGGGAAGGCGCTGGGGGTACCGGTGATGGCAGCACTTATCGATGCCTGTTGCACCTTGATAATGGGATCAGTTGCTGCGCGCATATTTCACCTCGAGACGACGCACCAGGAAAGAGAGGGTGCCGGTGAGCACCAGATAGAGCAGGGCCACGGTAAACCACACCTCGAACGGGCTGAAGGTGGAGCTGACCACCTCGCGTCCCGCCTTGGTCAGATCGGTGATGGAGATGACCGAGACCAGCGAGGAGTCCTTGATCAGGTTGATGAACTGGCCTGCCAGCGGCGGCAGCACCCGTTTGAACGCCTGCGGCAGAATGACGTAGCGCATGGTCTGGGCCGAGGTCATACCCAGGCTGCGGCCCGCCTCCATCTGCCCCTTGTGGATGGAGCTGATACCGGCGCGGACGATCTCCGCCACATAGGCGCCGGTAAAGACCGCCAGCGCGGCGACCCCGGCGGTGAAGCGATCGAGGTTCAGCACGGTGCCGATAAAGAAGTAGACGATGAAGATCTGCACCAGCAGCGGCGTGCCGCGGATGAGCTCCACGTAAGTGACCGCCAGATTGCGCAGGGCTGGGTTGGGGGAGAGACGCGCCAGCCCGGCCAGCGTGCCGAGCAGGATGGCGAAGATGCCCGCCACCAGCGAGAGCTTGACGGTGACCCAGACGCCCCAGGCGATGGGGCCTGCGGTCCAGCTCAGCTGGGTGTCGAGGGTATCGCCACGAAAAATGGTATCCCCTTCGGCGACTTGTACGCCGGTGCTGGCGATGGCTTGCCGCACATTGGGGTCGAGATCGTCTTGCAGGAACAGCTTGCCCTTCTCGGCCTCGCTGGTGCCTGCAATCACGGTGCCGTCAAATTCGGCCAGATTCTTCTGTTCCGCCTGATAGGCGATGTATTGGGGAATGCGTTCCCAGCGCCAGGTGTAATCCACGGACTGGACAGCCTTGTAGATGCCGAATACCGCAACCAGCAGCATCAGCAGGAAGACGCCCTGCCAGAGTAGCTGATTGGGCTGTTTTTCCATCTGTCTTGTCGGTTTGGGTGTGTGCACAGTCACAACCTCTTCTCGTTATTGTGTGGGGAGCTGCGTGGTGCAGGGGCGGCATATGCCGCCCCCCGGAGGTTATTTGAGCTGGTTCAGCCAGGTATTGGATTCGAACCACTTCTTGTAGAGACGGTCGTAGCTGCCATCGCCCTTGATCTGGCGCAGGTAGTTGTTAAACCAGTTGAGGGTGTCCTGATCCCCTTTGCGGATGGCCCAGGCCAGTGGCTCGAAGGTGAACGGCTTGTCGAGGTGCACCACGGCGCCCTGATTCTGGGAGGCGAAGATGGCGTTGTAGGGCAGGTCATAGACGAAGGCATCGACCTTGCCGTTGATCACTTCCAGCTTGGCGTCATCCTGGGTTTCAAACTGCAGCAGGGTGGCTTTGGGGATCAGGCGCTTGACCGCCTGCTCGCCGGTGGTGCCGAGCTTGACCGCGATCTTGTACTTGGGATCGTTGAGGTCGGTGAAGGATTTGATTTCGCCCGCTTTCTCTTTGCGCAGGACTATGGTCTGGCCGACCACGATGTAAGGATCGGCGAAGTTGACTCGCAGGTTGCGCTGGGGAGTGACGGTCATGCCGCCCATGATGACGTCGAACTTGTTGGTCAAGAGCGCCGGAATGATGCCATCCCAGGCGGTGTTGACGAACTCGACCTTCACGCCCATCTCTTTGGCGACCATCTTGGCCAGATCCACGTCAAAGCCGATGTATTGGCCCTGCTTGTTGGTCATTTCAAAGGGTTGATAGCCCGCATCGAAGCCAACTCGCAGCACGCCGCGTTCGAGCACGGCATCCAGGGTGGACGTGGGGGCTGGGGTCGGCGCCGCCGTGGCGATCCCGCAAAACAGCAGGGTAGAAAGAATCAGTTTTTTGATCATAAGTGACGTCTCTGTCGGTGGTGTGTTCGGCCTTGAACCTGATCCCGTGCGACTCCGTGGCACAAGAGACTGCTGCATCCGGCAACAGGCAAGACAGGATGAATGTCTTGAGCGGGACAAAAGCCCCATATGAGATGCTATGAATAGTGGTTGAGTGAAAAATGTACCAAAAACAGATTGTGTCAGAAGACTCAACAGGTTAGAGACATTTATTGCTCATGGCTTCATTCATAAAATCACACGAAAACAACATATCTATCTAATGGGGTGGGTTCAAGCCCAAATTGTGCCCAAGACATTTTGTTACATAGCGAGGGGCTCGCATGTGGCTTTTGTCGGGGGGATCTCATCAGCGGGTATGCATCGAGCCTGTGGTGACGGAATGGCGATAGTGATCCAGCAGCGCGAAAAACCGGCGAACAGGATGTTTTTATTGTGAAAACAGTCAGGTCCCTCTGGGTCTAGGCAAACGCTTCTCATATACTCAGTTACCCTCTCTGTATGGCTTTGGTATGGACGCCTCACTACTGCTCAAGCTGGATATTTTTACCTTGATGATCATGGCCTTGTGTGGCTATTGTCTCGGTTTCCTCACGCTCACCATCATTCGCGTGACTCACCACGATATTCCCGGCGTCGGGGTCTGGTGGTGGTCCAGCCTGTTTGCCATGCTGGGTCAGGCGGGATTCGCCAGTCTGCTGCTGACCCCCACGCCTTATGGCTCCTGGGTTGGCAATGTATTCCTGATTTTTCATGTGTTGTTGCTGCTGGTCGCCCAGCGCTGTTTCTTCCGTCAACCGCCCGGCTGGCGCGCTTGCTGGGGGTTCATCCTGCTGTTTGCCGCCATCATGACCTGGTCGGTCGCCATCGATGGCCGGATTGCGGTGCGGGTGATGATCAGCAGCGCCACCTTCCTCGTGCTCAGTACGCTGATCATCTGGCAGCTCTGGCGCCACGGCCGCCCTGATTATCAGGTGGCGGTCTGGGTGCTGATTGGCCTCAATCTGGTGCTGATTGCCATGACCCTGATGCGGATATGTGCCGTCTGGGGCGAGGTGATTGAAAGCCCGTTCCAGCGCCAGCTGTTCAATGTGTTGCCCTATGTATCCATGCTGGTGGGCAGCTCCATGCTTACCTTCGGGGTGCTGCTGCTCTGCAACCAGCACCGGGCGCTGGAGCTGCGCTATCAGGCCAGTCATGACCCGCTGACCGGGTTGTTCAATCGTCGCGGTTTTATGGAACGTCTGGCCCGGGGACGGCCGGCACAACAGGGGGCGTTGGTGGTGCTCGATCTGGATGATTTCAAGCAGGTCAACGATCGGCATGGTCATGAGGTGGGCGATCGGGTGCTGGAGCGGGTCGGGCTGGCGCTGCGCGAGCTGGAGGGGGTGTTGGCCGGTCGCTTTGGGGGCGAGGAGTTTGTGCTGTTGTTTCGCCATGCCACCGCAGAGGAGGCGATCGCCCGTTGCCAGTCACTGCTGGTTCAGCTTGCGGCCAGCGAGGTAGAGGGGATCCATATTACCGTCAGCATGGGGGTCGCCCACTGGCAGGGAGAGTGGCATTTCGACCACCTGTTCCGGCGCGCCGATGACGCCCTCTATCGGGCCAAGCGGGAAGGGAAGAATAGGGTCTGTCAGGCGGCCTGAGGCAGGAATAGATTCAGGGATAAAGGCAGGGCGCGGTGATCCGCGCCCTGCCTACTTCCGCTTGCCGGATCTGGCTTGCCAGATGCCAGCCGTTACTCTGACGCTGCTTGAGCCGTTCTGGGGGCCTGCGCCTTGAGGAAGGGGAGCAGCAGCAGGGCCGAGACGCCGGCCGCCACCGAGATCACCACGAAGAAGCCGTTCCAGTGCCAGATCTCCATCACCTTGGCCAGCGGATAGCCCGACAGCGCCGCCCCCATGTAGGCAAAGAGACCGACAAAGCCGGTGGCCGCCCCCGCCGAATTTTTATGGGAGCACTCCGCCGCTGCCATGCCGATCAGCATCTGCGGGCCAAACACGAAGAAACCGATGGTAAAGAAGCAGGCCGCCTGCATCACATAGCTGAAGAAGGGCATCAGCCAGAGCGATCCCACCGCCAGCAGGATCCCCACCGCAAAGATCAGGTTCATCGGGCCACGGTTGCCGTTGAACAGCTTGTCCGATCCCCAGCCCGCCACCAGGGCGCCGATAAAGCCCCCCACCTCGAACATCGAAATAGCCGAGTTGGCGCTCATCAGATTGAAGCCACGCTGCTCGGTCATATAGAGGTTGCCCCAGTCGTTGATGGCGGTGCGCACCACATAGACCAGCACATAACAGCAGGCCAGCAGCCAGATATAGGGGTTGCCCAGCACATATTTGCGCAGGATCTGGCGGTGGGAGAGCCCCGCATCCTGGGTCTGCTGGGCCAGCTCCATGGCGTCCTTGCGCCACTCGCCCACAGTCGGCAGCCCCATGGCGCTCGGGGTATCCCGCAGCCGCCAGCAGAGGAACAACCCCGCCACGATGGCGATAAGGCCGGGCACTATCATGCCGTAGCGCCAGCCATGTTGCAGGGCAATGGTGCTGACGATAAGGGGGATGAGCGCCCCGCCGACGTTGTGGGCGGTGTTCCAGGCCGACCACCAGACTCCGCGCTCGGTGCGCGAATACCAGCTGGTGAGCAGCTTGGAGCAGGGGGGCCAGCCCCAGCCCTGAAAGAAGGCGTTGGCGACCCAGAGGGCGGCAAACATCCAGAGTGCCGACGAGAGGCCGAACAGGATATTGATGACCCCGGTGGCCATCAAGCCAATCCCCATGAAGTAGCGCGGGTTGGCGCGGTCGCTGATGATGCCGGAGAAGAACTTGGAGCAGCCGTAGGTGATGTAGAACAGGGTCCAGAGCATGCCGATGTCGGACTTGTCCAGCATCCCGCTCGCCAGCATGTCCGGCATGGCGAAGTTGAAGCTCTTGCGGGTGAAGTAGAAGACCGCATAGCCCAGATACATGGTCAGCAGCAGATGCAGTCGCCAGTGGCGATAAGTGGCATCAATCTCGGCCTGCTCACGAATGAGCGGCTGGGGCGGCGCGCTTCTCATAAAACTCAGCACAGGCTGGCCCTCCGGTGGTGATTAGCCATGACTCTCTTCCCGTCTGCGACTGGGCAGGTTGACCGTCAGCTGGGTGCCGTGGATGCAGGAGAGTTGCATGCTGCCCCCGAGCGCCTGTACCCGCTCGCGAATGCCGAGCAGGCCATAGCCCTGTTGCGGCCGACTCTGTGGCAGGCCGCGGCCATCATCTTCCAGCACCAGTTGCAGCTGCTCGCCGCTGGCCCGGGCGCGAATGGTGACCGAGTGGGCATTGGCATGTTTGACCACGTTGTTGAGCCCCTCCTGACAGACCCGAAACAGGGTGACCCGCTGGGCATCGGAGAGATCCCCATCCGCCAGCTGCCACTCCAGCCGGGTGACGATGCCGTGACGCTCCAGCTCCAGCTCCCGCAACAGACTGCGTACCGCCTGCTCCAGAGTCATGTCGTCGAGCTGACGCGGGCGCAGCCGCCCGAGCAGACCGCGTACCGCGTCATAGATCCCGAGCGACAGCGTGTCGATGAGGGCGCTGCTCTGGCCCACCCCGGCGTTGTCGGGGGCGAGGCGGCGCACTATGCCAGCCTGGGTACGAATGGCTGTGATGGTCTGGCCGATGTCGTCGTGCAGCTCGCGCGCCACCTCCTTGCGGATACTCTCCTCGGTCTCCAGCAGCCGCTCGGTGAGCTGGCGATTATGGGCGAGCTGGCGGGTCAGCGCCTGATTGAGTTCGCGCTGGCGCTGGATCCCGGCGCCGAGCAGCAGGCCGGTGAGGCTCTGGGCCAGCAATGAGAGCAGCAAGTCGAGGGGGTGATCGTGCCAGGCCTGACTGGCCAGCAGGGCGATGGTGTTCATCAGGGTGGCGAGCAGCGCCCCCTGCCAGCCGTAGCGCCACGCCATGGCGATGATGGGGATGGCCAGACAAAACGGGGTGAAGCGCACCAGCGAGTTGGGCAATCCCAGTTGCAGCCAGAGGCTCAATATGAACAGCAGCAGATACCAGACCAGATGGCGAAAGCGCCACTCCACCGGCTGATCCACCAGCGCAGGCCCCAGCGGCACCCAGGTGGCGCGGGTGAGGTAGTGCCAGATCAGCATGCAGGTGGAGGTGAGGGTCAGCCCGCCGGTCAGGCTGAGCAGCAGGGCCGAGAGGCCATCTTCCCCGGCCAGATGCCAGAGCAGGGCTTGCAGCAGCGCCGCCGCCGTGACGGTGGCGAGCAGCAGCAACAGTTGCTGCCAGTCGTTGCGCACCTGTTGGCGACGGGCAATCAGCAGCGGTAGCAGGGTCAGCAGACTGCCCGCGACCAGCCACGGCCAGTGGGGGAGCCCTACCTCCAGATTGAGCCAGTAGAGCAGCAGCCCTTCGCACAGCAACAGCGGCGGCCAGTAGTGGCCGGGACTTTGCAACAACAACCCGAGGCGAAGGCCGAAGGGGAATAGCAGCACCGCCAGCGCCGGGCCACCCGCCAGATGCAGGCTGATGCTCCAGAGGCAAAACCAGCCGGCGGCAAAAATGAAGCAGGCCGCCAGCGCGATGGCGACATAGCTGGCAAAACGGGAGATCACCAGCTATCCAGCATGCGGTGGGCCAGCTCGACGTTGTTGCTGACCTTGAGCTTGTCCATCAGGTTGGCGCGATGGACGTGGACGGTTTTGGGGGAGAGGCCGAGCTGCTCGGCGATGGCCTTCACCTCCAGCCCCTGTGCCAGCAATTGGGCAATCTCCCGCTCCCGATTGGTGAGGGGATCCCGGCTGCTGCTGGCCAGTTTCTGGGCGATGTCCGGCGTCAGATAACACCCCCCCTGGGCGGCGGTGCGCACCGCGGCGATCAGCTCGTCCGGACTGCAGCGCTTGGAGAGAAATCCTTTGGCACCGGTCTGCAGTGCCTGCTCGATGAGGGCGGGGCTGTCGTGTACCGAGAGCATCACCACCGCGAGACCGGAGGGGAGCTGCTTGAGCAGATCCAGCCCCGATTGGTCGGGCATCGAGATGTCGCAGACGCAGACTCGCGCCCCGCTGCCGGGCAGGCCGGCAAGGGCGTCGCTGGCGGAGCCGAATTCGGCGACCACCTGCAGGTCGGGCTCCAGATTGAGCAGTTGGGCAAAACCGGATCGGACGATCTGGTGATCGTCGATGAGGGCAATTTTTATCATGATGTCAGCCTGAAATTCGGTGCGTCATGACCATGACGCGGCCAACAAGATACCTGCCCCCTGAGTCAGGCTCAAGGGGCGGAGGACGATAGGGGAAAAATCGGCCCGATAAGCAAGGGAAGCTTGATCGGGATCAGGCTGTGCGGGCTGGCCTGCCCGCAACCGGAGTCAGCGGTGCAGCTCGCCGGCGCGCTCCGGCTGATAGACCACTTCCAGAATTTCTACCTCGATGGTGCGACCGGCGGGACCCGGCCAGGCGATGCTGTCGCCCACTTTCAGGCCGAGCAGGGCACTGCCCACCGGCGCCAGTACCGAGATGTTGCTCTCGTCACCCTTGGCATCGCGCGGGTAGACCAGGGTGAGGCAGAACTCGTTGCCGCTGCTCTGCATCTTGAAGCGCACCTTGCTGTTCATGGTGACCACGTCCGGCGGCATGTCGGCCGGTTCGCGGATCTCGGCGCGATCCAGCTCCTCTTGCAGGGCCAGATGCTGCGGGTGGTTGCCGAGCAGTTGTTCGATACGGTCCAGATCAAGGCTGGAGATAACGAGATGAGGTTGTTTCATAGGATATTCCTTATCAATAGCAGAGAGGCCAGGCCGACAAGGGAAGGCTGGCCAGTACGCTGGATGTCACACAATGGTTTACACAGATTAAAAACAGTGAAAATGCCATGCCCCCAAACGACTCGCGGCCGAAGGAGCGAGGCGGGGGCTCAGCAGGGTGTGAGCAAATGCGAGGAAATAACGAGTATTTTCATGGGGCTACCATAACCATTCTGGCTGGCCTTGGCAACCGTGACTGAGTGACTACTCAGGAGCCTGATAGTGGTACTGACGGATGATCCGCGCCAGGGTGCCATCATGGCGCATCTCGTCGATCACGGCTTGCCAGCGACGACCTTCGGTGAAGGGGAAATCCTTGCTGGCCGCGATAAATAACTGGGTCCGCATCAAGGATTCGCCTTTTACTATCTCATCGATGGAAAATCCGCCTGTCTGCTGGTTGTAGAGAATGACGTTCCAGGCTGCGGTCCAGGCATCGATGCGTCCTCGTTGCAGTTTGAGGGCATTGAGGTCTTCGGTGGCAACGGTTTGGCTGGCGAGATTTAGCCGCTGCTGGAGCAGGTACTGGCCGAAGGAGTGACGCAAGGTGCCCACCTTGAGCGAAGGAAGATCTTTTAACGTGAGCGGAGTGGGATGGGCGTTGCGATCACTGACGATGACGAACTCTTCATCGAGGATAGGTGTCACCCAGTAGTAGAGGTGTTCCCGTTGAGAGCTGCGCACCGGCGGGATCAGCAAGACATCCTTGCGATGCGCGGTTTGGGTGAGCGCTCGGGCCAGCGGCATCAACTCGATGGTTAGCGGTTCATTGAGGCGCCGGGCGGCCTCTTCCATGATCTCGATGGCGACCCCGCTTGGTTTGCCGTGAGAGGAGCGAATGACATAGGGGGGCAGCTCGGCCGCCACCAGCACAATAGCCTGGGCGCTGGTGTGTACCAGCAATAACAGCAGGGCAAAAAAGGGCAGGCAGAGAGCGCGCATCAAGATCGTGAGCCAGAGTCGAATGGTCAGAGTGTAACATTCCTGCCTGCGTTGTCTTTCCACCCGCTGAAGGGTTGGGATCTCAGTCGAAGAAATCCCGCAGATCGCGCACTTCGTAATCAGCGAGTTGCAGCCAGGGGAGCTGAGCGGGCAGCTTGCGCAGGGTCACCTCCATCCGGTAGCTGCGATAGCCGTCGAGACTGGCCGACTCGACCACCAGCGGGATCTGCCACTGATGCGACCAGAGAATGCGGGTTCGTTGTTGCCCTTCGCGTTTTTGATACCAGCGGGCCTGCTCGGGGGCGGCCTCATCCAGTGGGGTCATCCCCTCGATCAGCGCCGGGTTGACGAGATGGCGGATCCGCGGCCAGTCGGGCTTGAAGGCCACCTGGCCATACTCTTCCATTGGCACCTCTACCAGCTGGTTGTGCCAACTGTCGGCATAACGCAACTGAAGTTCACCCTCATCACTGCGGCTGACCCAGCGGGCCGCCATCTGGTGGGTAAAGTGCTTGTGGCCGGGCGTGGCGTCGTGAGTGGCGTGATAGGCGCGCGCAAGGGGCAGGGGAATGAGCCGCTGGCTCCACACCTGATTGCCTACACGCAGCCACTTCTCCTGCCAGACGCTCTCTCTGGCGATGCCATCGCTGCCGGTGACCCGGTCGTGATAGCTGATCCGGGCGGCGAGATCCGGGGGCGTGTCGTCGGCATGAAGCGGGAAGGCGAGGGCGCTGCCAAGCAGCCATAGAAGCAATAATCGCATCATCATCTGTCGCTCGAAAGAGCCGGGACCCGGGGCGCTGAACCGATTGCTCAGCTGCTCCCGGGCCCCCGCTGCTTACAGGCCGAGCGCCTCCCGCAGTTTGCCAAACACCTTGGTGTTATCCAGCGTGCCCTTGAAGCGGTTGCTGCCGGCGCCATCGGCAAACAGCATCACATCGCCGCCACCGTGGGTTTCCGACGCCAGCTTGACGCCGGTCTCCTGCAGATAGTCATTGGCCATCACCTGATCGCTGGTGAGGACGGGGCGCACGTCCGCACGGTTGGGGCCGTTACCGAACACCAGGGTGGTGAAGGGCTTGCCATCCACATCGTTCTGGGTCGAGCCGTCGCCATTTTTCACCAGATCCAGCACCGGATTACCCTTGGCGGCGTAGCCGTTGATGGTCATGGTGTGGTCATGGTCGGCAGTGACCACGATCAGGGTATTGTTGAGGTCCACTTTACCGAGGGCCGTCTTGACCGCCTCGTCCAGTGCCACCGCATCGGTGAGGGCTCGCTTGGCGTTGGTGCCATGCAGGGCGTGATCGATACGTCCCCCCTCGACCATCAGGAAGTAACCCTGACTGTTCTGGCTCAAGAGATCGATCGCCTTGGCGGTCATCTCGGAGAGCGACGGCTGGGTGTTAGCCGCCCCCTTGGCGACGCGATCCAGCTCGTAGTCGAGGTGGGATTTGCTGCTGAACAGACCGAGCACCTTGCCGCTGGTGACTTTGGCGAGATCGCTTTGGGTGGTGACATAGCTGTACCCCTGCGCGGTCATCTCGGCGGTCAGGTCGCGGTTGTCATTGCGACCGCCCTTGTTGCTGGCGCTGTAGGGGGTCCAGTGGTTGGCACCGCCGCCCATCAGCACATCGACCCCATCCTTGAGGGCACTGTTAAAGCCAGCGCCTCCCGGAACGGCCTGTGCGGCGATGTCATAGGCGGCATCCCGATGGCAGATATGGGAGTAGGTGGCCGCCGGAGTAGCGTGGGTCAGCTCGGTGGTGGTGACGGCCCCGACCGATTTGCCTGCCGCCTTGGCCAGTTCCAGGATGGTGGGCACCGGCTTGCCGTTATCGCTGCTGCAGTTGTTGACGGTTTTGTTGCCATTGACATCTTTGCCGGGGGCGATGGCTTTGGTGTCGCTGCTCATGGCGATCACCTCGTTGTTCATCTTGACCCCGGTGGTGTAGGCCGCCATGGAGGGGGCCGAGTCGGTGGTCTGGGCATCGTGGGAGAAGGTCTTGATGCGAGCCGTGCGAGGCAGTTTCATCATATCCAGATTGCCCTCTTCCCCCACCTTGAACAGGCGGGTGGCGGTGAGCACGGTGGGACCCATGCCATCACCGATAAAGAGGATGACGTTTTTGGCATCACCGGCCTGTGCCTGGGAGGTTGCGCCCAGCGCACTTAACAGGGCGGCGCAGACCAGCGTGTGCTTGTTGGATGTGTTCATCTGTTTGCTCATGAAAGTGCTCCTTACAGCTTGGCCGCAGCCTTGATCTTGCCGAACACGGCGGTGTTATCGAGTGAGCCATGGAAGCTGTCAGCCCCCTTGCCGATGGCGCCGAGGAAAACATCGGTGCCGCCGTGGGTCTCGTTGCCGATCTCGCCCACCTTGACCACCACTTCCTGGTGGTAGTCATTGGCAGAGACGGTGGCATCGTCGAGCGGGGCGACGCTGCTGCGCGGGCCATCCACCCGGTTGTAGCCGTTGCCAAAACCGATGATGGTGTAGGGCATGCCCTCGCCATCCTTGCTCGGTTCGCCCGTCTCGTAGTTCTTCACCAGCCCGAGTACGCCGGGGTTGTCGGCGGTGGTTTTGCCGGTGCGCTTGGCGTAACCGTTGAGCACCAGGGTATGGTCATGGTCGGCGGTGACCACAATCAGGGTGTTTTTCAGCTCGGGGTCGCTCTTTTTCACCTCGTCGATGGCTGCCTTGATGGCGTTGTCGAAGGCGAGGGTGTCCTGCAGCGCCCGCTTGGCGTTAGTGTCGTGCAGGGCGTGATCGATGCGGCCCCCTTCCACCATCAGGAAGTAACCCTTCTCCTTGCCCTTGAGCTGCTTGATGGCGGCCAGGGTCATCTGGGCCAGTGACGGCTCGCTGGCAGGGCGGTCCAGGTCATATTTCATGTGGCTGGAACCAAACAGACCCAGCAGCGGCTTGCCCGCATCGGCCTTGTTCAGCTCATCCAGGTTGCTGGCAAACTGATAGCCCTTGGCCTGCATTTCGCTGATGAGGTTGCGGCCATCCTCCCGCTTGCCCTTGTCGGCTTTGGGTAGGAAGAAGCTGCTGCCGCCACCGAGCACCACATCCAGCCCCTCCTTGAGGGCGCTGTTGTAGCCTTTGCCGCCCGGCACCAGCTGGGTGGCGATATCCGCCTCCAGATCCCGGTTGCAGATATGGGCATAGGTGGCCGCCGGGGTGGCGTGGGTCACCCGGGTGCTGGTCACCACACCGGTACCGCGGCCATCGGCTTTGGCCAGCTCCAGCAGGGTAGTCACCGGCTTGCCGGCACTCTTGCTGCAGTCGCTCTCATAGGTGGCATCGCCGTCCATGCTGATGACGCCGTTGTTGCTCTTAACCCCGGTCATGTAGGCCGCCATGGAGGGGGCCGAGTCAGTAACCTGGGCATCGTGGGAGAAGGTCTTGATGAAGGCCGTCTCTGGCAGGGTATCGATGGTGAGATCACCCGCTTCGCCGACACCGTAGATACGGGCCGCCGTCAGGGTGTTGAGGCCCATGCCGTCACCGAGGAAGAAGATGACGTTGGTGGGCTGGGCGGCGGGCTTGGTCGCCACAGTGTCATTGTCTGATTTGCAGCCGGCGGCCAGGGCGGCGCCGATCATCACTGCAAGTCCTGCCATTTTTCTCATTGGGGTTCGCTCCTTGTAAAACCTGAGCGCAGCCTAGAGGGGGCAGATGACACTTTTACTGACTATCGGTGACGGTTGTGTGAAAAGAGGATAAAAATGTTACAATATATCAATGTGTTATCTGTCAATTGACAGGTTGGTCTGCTCCTTTTCGGCTGTATTGCTTCGTCTCGACTGTTTGCTGATTTGATGAGGTGATGGCTAGAATGACCTGTCAAAATGGGCCCGCAGCAGGTAAAATGCGCCCCCTTCGTTCGATGCCTGCGGCAGAGCGCCTGTTGTTCCATGCGCGCGCCCGCAGCCCCCACAGAGAGTAACGGATATGTCCATCAACTGGTTCCCCGGTCACATGCACAAGGCCCGCAAAGAGATTGCCGAGGTCATGCCCCAGGTCGATGTGATCATCGAGATGCTCGATGCCCGCATCCCCTTCTCCAGCGAAAACCCGCTGGTGCCCGAGCTGCGTGGTGATACCCCGGTGATCAAGGTGCTGAACAAGGCGGACCTGGCCGACCCGGCGATCACCGATCTGTGGGTGGCGCACATGGAAAAAGAGAAGGGGATCAAGGCGCTGCCGTTGACGCAACAAGAGCCGGAGAAGATCAAGCAACTGCTGACCCTCTGTCACGAGATTCTGCCGGAGCGCAATTTTGAGCTGCGCGGCGTGCGGGCGATGATCATGGGGATCCCCAACGTGGGTAAATCCACCCTGATCAATACCCTGGCGGGGCGCATCATCGCCCGTACCGGCAACGAGGCGGGGGTGACCAAGTCCCAGCAGCGGATCAAGCTGGAGAACAACGTCATCCTGACCGATACCCCGGGTTTCCTCTGGCCCAAACTCAACCCGCCCTCCTGCGGTTATCGTCTGGCCATCACCGCGGCCATCAAGGACACGGTGTTCGACTATGCCGATATCGCCATGTTCGCCGCCGATTACTTCATCAAGGCCTACCCGGAGCGGATCAAGGCACGCTACCAGATAGCTGAACTGCCCGAGACCGAGATCGAGCTGCTGGAGATGATTGCCCGCCAACGCGCCTTCGTGCGCAAAGGGGGTCTGGCCGATCTGCACAAGGCGTCCGAGATCCTGATCAACGAGTTCCGCTCCGGCCTGCTTGGCCGCATCTCGCTGGAGACGCCGGAGATGGTGAGCGTCGAGATCGTCGAGGCTGCGGCAGACGCAGAGCAAAAAGCCAAAGAGAAGGCCGAGCGAGAGGAGGAGCGTCAGGCCCGCGCCCGTCGCAAGTACGCCCGCAAGCGTCAGAAATAGTTATTCTCAGGCGTCCCAAGCTTGCCTGACAACGGCGAGCCGGTGAGACCGGGATGACGAAACACGAAGAGGCGACCCCAGGGTCGCCTCTTCTGTTTTATCTGGTGAAGTGCCCGCCCACTTCTGATGGCGTGTCCGCTCTATAAAGCCATGCCATCAGCCAAAACGGTGGCGAGCCGTCTCAAATAGCGACATATGAAGCGGGATCAGCTGCTGCCAGTCGCGGCGATAGCCGCCACCGGGCACCGCAGCGATGGGCACGCCGTGCTGCACTGCGCAGTCAAACACCATGGCATCGCGCAGGCGAACCCCTTCATCGCTCAGGGAGAGATAGCCAAGCTCGTCGGCATGATGCACATCCACACCCGCCTGATAGAGAATGAGATCCGGCGAATAGAGGCGCAGTGCCAGTGAGAGCGCCTGTTGCAGTGTGGTGAGATAGGCATCGTCCGCCATGCCGCTTGGCAGTGGAAAGTCGAGGTGAGAGGTGGCTTTGTGGTGGGGGAAGTTGTGCTCACCATGGAGGGATAGGGTGATGATATCGCGCCGTCCGGCGCACAAGGCCGCACTGCCATCTCCCTGATGCACATCGAGATCGACGATCAGCACCTGTTCACAGCGCCCCTCGTCGAGGCAAGTCTGCGCGGCAATCACCAGATCGTTGAACAGACAAAAACCGCTGCCGTGATCCCGATGGGCGTGGTGGTAGCCGCCGGAGATCTGCAGGCCGCAGCCCTGCTCAAGTGCATAGCGGCTGGCGGCAATGGTGGCACCGATCGAGCGCAAGGTGCGCTCCATCAGCATGGGTGACCAGGGAAAACCGAGCTTGCGGATGGCGCGCGCTTCAAGCTGGCCGCTCAGGGCCGCCGCGACATAATCGGCATCGTGAATGCGACAGATTTGCTCCAGGGTGGCCGCGGGCGCTTCGCCAAGGGGGTAACCCTGCGCCTGCAACTGCTCAAACAGCCCCTGATACTTGGCCAGCGGAAAGCGATGGCGCTCGGGCAGGGTCAGGGAGGAGTAGAGAGGGTGATAGAAAATATGCAGTGACATCAGGGATTGGTTCCATCGGTGCAGAGATGAACCTGGATATGAAAAAGGGGAGCCTAGCTCCCCTTGTCATTCCCGACGGGTCAGGATGAAGGTCCCGGATTACTGCTGCTGGATAACCCAGATCTGGAAGGCTTTGCGGGTTTCCGCATCGGCCTTGTTGTACCAGTTTTGCAGCTGGGTCAGGGCTTCCGGATTGCTTTGAGCCTTACTGGGGGCAACCTGAACCGGTGCGCTGGCGGCAGCCATCACGGCAGCAGAAGAGACGGCCACCGCTTTGGGCTGGTTGAAGGCTTTACCCATGTTGATCAGCTCTTGCTGATAGTCACGGGTCAGCTGGAAGCCCTCTACTTTCGGCATCACGAACTGTTCGCTGCTCACTTGCTGGCCAGTGACTTTGTCTTTCAGCGTGACTTTCTGAACCTTCAGGAACTGTTTGGCTTCTACTTCGTTGCGGGGCTTTTTGTAGTCCAGCACCAGTTGTTGGTTGTCGGTGGCGGTGAAGTTCAGCACCAGCGGCTCGGCGGTGACCAGCTTGATTTCGTCTCGATTAGAATAATTGCCTTCAAATGCAACCACGAGCTGATGTTTACCAACGCTAAGTGGAAACTTTTTGGTGTTATCGAGTAATGAGGGATTGATTGCTTGACCATCGATCAGCTGGACGACATAGGGGTTGGTCACTTCCAATTGGGCATCAGCAAGGGCGCTACCGGCCCACAACAGACCAGCCAGTGCCGGTACCAGAACAGTCAGTTTCATTTCATCTCCTTGAACAGTCAGGCGTATTGCCCACTGAAAACAGGGGCTCATTTTTGCAGGTTTGGTTCACTGCGGCAATGGCTCTTTCAGGTGTGCACAGTTCATGCTGTTATCCGCAGCCATATCAATAAAGGCAGTGTCGACCCTACTCGATCCGCCGTGTGAACGGGGGGAGGGCATCGAGCAGCCCCTTGCCATAGCGTTTGGTCAGCAGGCGGCGGTCGAGGATGGTGACTCTCCCCCGATCGGCCTCTTTGCGAATGAGGCGGCCGCAGGCTTGAATGAGTTTGCGCGATGCCTCCGGCACCGTCAGCTGCAGGAAGGGGTTGCCACCCCGCTGCTCGACCCACTCGGCGGTGGCCTCCTCGACCGGCGAGTTGGGCACCGCGAAGGGGAGTTTTGTGATCACCAGATTGGTGAGGTAGTGACCCGGCAGATCCAGCCCCTCCGAGAAGCTGCCCGTGCCACATAGAATGCTGGGCTGACCGCCATCGCATTTTTGCTTGTGCAAGGTAAGCAACGCATTGCGGGATGCTTCCCCCTGCACCAGTAGTGAGAGTCCCTTGGCACGCAGTCCCGCCACCACTTCATTCATCTGCCGGTAGGAGGAGAAGAGCACCAGGCTTGCCTCCTTGCCTGCCAGAATGCGGGGCAGCAGGCTGATCAGCTCTTGGGTAAAGGCTGGCGAGTTGGGTTCGTGCTCCATCTTGGGCAGATAGAGTTCGGCCTTCTGGTATTCAAAGGGGGAGCGCAGGCGCAGATAGCGGGTACCGTCGTGCTCTTTGAGCCCTACCTGATGGCGAAAATAACTAAAGGAAGAGAGGGCGGTGAGGGTCGCCGAGACCAGCACGGCGCCCAGGCATTTCGACCAGAGCCACTCCTCCAGCAGATAACCCACCTCTATCGGTGAGGCATGCAGCCAGAGATCGCCATCGTCGCTCTTGGCCATCCAGCGGGCGAGCGGGGTTTTACCGGTCGGCACATGGCGCCCCAGCATCTCCCACAGGGCGCAGAAACTCTCCAGCCGCTGCAGATGAAAACCGCTCTCTGCCAGCAGGGGTTCAGCCTCCTTGCGGCGGATCTCGCCATCTTTCAGCGCTTCACCTATGGCCCCCTGCATCCGATCCAGCGCCCGCAGTGCCTTCTTGCTCGACTCCTTGAGATTCTCTGCCAGCATGGGCAAGGGGTCTGGCAACACCCCTTCGGCGAAGCGGTAGTGGGGTTCAGTGCCAAACAGCCGATCATTGGCGCCGAGCCACTGCTCAACGGCCTTGAGATCCGGCTGGATGGAGGCCAGCGCATCCTGCAGTTTGAGCTGGGGGTCGAGCAGGCTCTCTTTATTAAGCGTCCGCGCCAGCTTGCCTGCACTTTGTACCAGCTTCTCCAGCCAGCGGCGCGAGCCTTTGACGCTGGCCGACGCGGCGCCGTGATCCCGGGCGATGGTGGGCAGATGATGGGCCTCATCCAGTACATAGATGCACTCATCGGGTGGCGGCAGGATGATGCCCCCCCCCATGGTGAGATCGGAGAGCAGCAGGGCATGGTTCACGACCAGCACATCGGCACTGTCCATATCGTTGCGGGCGCGATGAAAGGGGCAGTGCTGATGATGGTTCAGCGCCTTGTTGCAGGTGTGGCGATCGGCAGCGATGCGATCCCAACAGAGGTCGGGGATCGGCTCCGGCCAGTTGTCCCGATCCCCGTCCCATTTCCCATTGGTGTAGGCCTGCCACAGCGCCTGGTAACGATCCTTGTCGCTCTCCGATGGTTTGTGTTTGCTGAGGGCACCCGTATTTTGCAGAAAAAAGTCGAGCTCGAAGTTGGCCATCTCGGCACCACTGGCAGCCTGCTCCAGCAGATGCTCGCAGCAGTAACGCTGGCGTCCCTTGACCAGCATAAAGCGAAACGGCAGCTCGCTGTGACGGTGGTAAAAAGGGAGGTCTTTGTGGATCAGTTGCTCCTGCAGGGCCACGGTGGCGGTGGAGATCACCAGCTTCTTCTGGGCGAGCCGTGCCACCGGGATGGCGCCCTGAGCATAGGAGAGAGATTTGCCGATACCGGTTCCCGCTTCGGCCACCAGGATCCGGCGCTGTTTGTCGTACTCGCCGGTCAGGGTTTTGGCTATCTCGGCCACCAGAAAGTTCTGCTCTTTGCGCGGCACAAAACCGGGTAATCCATCCGCAATCTGGCGATAGGTTTGACGAATGGTGGCTTTGAGGCGAGTAGAGAGCATAAAGATAAGGCCAGCTTGGGAGTTAATTGAAGGACAAGGATACCCGCAACCCCTTGGTGAGGTCGAGGCAACAGCCATTATCACGGCAGTTTTACGCTGATCAGACCACGTTGGTTGTTTATCAGGCGGTTAGCGCCATTTGCATGCAAAACAAGCTATTTGAGTCCAAATAATCAGCAGGATGGGTTGTAAACGTTTTCCCATTTATTGGGTCCCAAGTGAGATTTGGATCACAGTTTCATCTTGGTGACCATGATTTCCATAAAAAGTTCCAAGTTTTTTTCATTGCGGTTCAAAAAATCCGGTGCTAGTCTCGGCGGCATAGTGATGCAAAGAACATCGCTAACACAGGGAATAACAACGACTTAGTGTTTAACTTACAGTAGGCATTGGAAACTATGAAAAAGACAATTCTGGCAATCGCTATTCCGGCTCTGTTCGCTTCCGCAGCCAACGCAGCTACCGTGTATGACAAAGATGGCACCAAATTTGATGTGAACGGTCGTGTACATGCTCGTTATCAAGGTGAGGAAGACAAAGCGGAATTTGATGCAGTTAAAAATAGCTTTGTAAAGCAGCAGGATCAAACTCAAAAGGGTGAGGTTAATACCTATGCTCGTATGGGTCTTAGTGGTAAGGTCGCACTGAACAATACATGGTCTGCTCTGGCCATGGGTGAGTGGCAGGTCGAATCCGAAAACTCAGGTGCTGACGATAAACAGTTCGCTTCGCGTCATATTTTTGCCGGTTTTGATGGTTCCCAGTACGGTCAATTCCTGTTTGGTCAGACTGATACCGCTGCTAAATGGGGTGTTCGTGACCGTGCCGATATCTTCGAAGAGTTGGGCAACGTAGGCAACTTGGACGACGGTCGTCAAGAAGGCCAAGTGATTTATCGTGGTGCATGGGATGGCGCCTTCTTTAATGCTTCCTACATCAGCCACAACAGCTCCTATTCATCTGATGAGCAAGTTGGTATTGGAACAAACGGTGGTCAGATCAATGCTAATGACGCTGGCCTGAAAAACGGTTATGCGGTCGGCGCTGGTTATAACTTCACCAATGGCTTTGGTTTTGGTGCGAGTTACCAAGACAAGAAGTTTGAAGATGTGACCGCAGGAAGCCTTGCTGACGGTGTCGTTGTTACTCTTGGTGATGAGATTGTTCGCGCTAAATCTAAAGAAGACTGGGCACTGGGCGCATCTTATGCGTACGATGCCTTCTACGTTGGTGCCATGTATAACCAGTCCAAGATTGAGTCTTATGCAGATGAAAGCATGAAAGCTCGTGGTTATGAAATCGCCGGTTCTTATACCATCGATGCTTGGAAGTTGCTTGCTGGCTATAACTTCCTTGAAAGCGAAGCAACTTATACTGGTAAGAGTGCTGGTTATGCCGATATTTTTGACCGTGTAGTACTCGGTGTTGAATATGCATTTACTGGCAATCTGAAGTCTTACGCTAACTATGCAATCGAAAATGCTGGTGAAAAAGACGACCAGTTTGAATTCGGTATGCAGTACAACTTCTAATAAGTTGCACAAGAGTAATATCCTGGCTTGAGTCTTTGACCTAGCTACGAATGGCCGAGATAATATCTCGGCCATTTTCTTTTTGGTGGTCGCTGCGGCTATTGGCGCCATGATATATCGCAGGATTGCTGTGTTAAGTGATATTTGGCAAACCGTCTGTCTCGGCTAATCTATCCTGCTTCCTGCTTCCTGCTTCCTGCTTCCTGCTTATCTTTTTGATTGATGGGGTCACTACTCTCCTTTGTGCAGTACAGTCATTGCTCGTTGTAGCTTGGTTTGACTGTAAGTCTCTAAATAGCTGTTCCGAATAGTAGATCATTGGAGGAAGGGAACTCAGTCCAGTTTGTGCGATCTCATTAGTCGCCAAACAAAACAAGCCACACCCAAAGGACTGAGTTGATGCCTATCCTACCACCCCTGCCACGACCACAACGGCGCCGCATTCACAAAATCATCCATGCCACCCGTGATAAAGGACATGCTCGTCGCTTGATGGCCATCTTGCTGTTACATGAAGGACGCACGATCACTGATGTTCATCACCTTACCGGCGCTGCTCGTTCGACCATCGGCCGTTGGCTTCGGTGGTATCGGGATGAAGGTGTGGGTGCGTTAGAAGCCTTACCGGCTGGCCGTGCCCCGGTCTTACCTGTCGCCAAGATTGTCACCTTACTGGTGCTGCTCATGCAGTTTTCTCCGCAAGATTTTGGTTATCAGCGCAGCCGCTGGTGTACCGAACTATTGGCTATCAAAATCAATCGGTTAACAGGCCTCAATATGGCAGCCTCCACGCTCCGCCGATGGTTACCTCGTATGGGCATTGTCTGGCGCAGGCCCGTGCCGACCTTGCGGATAAAAGACCCGGCCTATCAGGAGAAAATGGCGGATATCGACGCTGCGCTGGCCCGCTGTGATGCCGATAATCCGGTGTTTTATGAGGATGAAGTCGATATAGACCTCAATCCCAAATTAGGGGCCGACTGGATGTTCAGAGCGCAGCAAAAGCGGGTTGTCACACCGGGACAGAACGCGAAACATTACCTGGCAGGCGTTCTCCATGCAGGCAACGGAAGAGTGCTTTACGTCAGTGGGATAAAGAAAAACTCATCCCTGTTTATCGCCATGCTGGAAAAGCTGCGTCGCCACTACCGACGAGCCAAAACCATCACGCTGATCCTCGATAACTACATCATTCACAAAAGCCAACAGACCGAGCGATGGTTGAAGCAGAACCCCAAGTTCTGCTTGGTGTTCCAGCCAGTTTACAGCCCTTGGGTTAATCACATAGAACGGCTGTGGCACAAGTTACATGAAACCATCACGCGCAATCATCAATGCAGAGGAATGGCCAGCCTGCTGGCCCGAGTGAAACACTTCATGGATACCGTGTCTCCTTTCCCGGGGAATGGCTATGGCACAGCGAAGGTGTAGCACTATTGGGATCAGTTATTTAGCATCCCAGCAGGGGGGGCGCTATTTGCGCTGATATTGAGGGGGCGTGCTCGGTGGATGTAATGGAGCACATGGGGAGGACATTGAGGCCAGTCAGAGGTGGGGACTCAACGTACGGTCGAGAGTGACTGACATTAGCGTGTAAATCTGTCACAAACAAAAAGTGAAGATGCTCAGGCATCTTCCCTTTTTGGTGGCATTAGCGGTGACTGCTTTTGCAGGATCAGCCGTGTTGGCGGCGGTCGTTGGCCTGGGCCAGCAGCATGCGGCTTTCCCGCAGGAACTGGTCGGCATGTTCACCGAAGAAACCGGAGACCTGCGAGAAGGCGTCGATAAATCCGGCTCTGTCCCCCCGCTCCAGCAGCCCCAGCGCTTCACCGAAGTTTTGGTAGTAGCGGCGGATCATCGCCAGATTCTGCGGTGACGACAATATGATGTCGGCATAGAGCTCAGGGTCCTGGGCAAACAGCCGCCCCACCATGGCCAGCTCCAACCGGTAGATGGGGGAGCTCAAACTCAGCAGACGATCCAGATTGGCCTGCTCCCGGGAGAGGTGCCAGCCATAGGCAAAAGTAGCGAAGTGGCGCAGCGCCTGAATGAGGGTCATCGCCTCATCGTGAGCCTTGGCTTCTACCTGTTGCAAGCGGGCGCCCCAGATGGTCATCTGATCCAGCAGCCATTGGCTGGCGGCCGCGTCACGACCCTGGCAGCAGACGATTACCTGCTTGGCGAGGCTCGCCACATCCGGTCCGAACATGGGATGCAGCCCCAGCACCGGCCCCTTGTGTACCGCCAGCATATGTTCGAGCGGCGCCGCCTTCACGCTGGTGACATCCACCAGCAGGCAGTGGGCGGGCAAGTTGCCGAGCTGGTCGATGATCTGGCAGGTGATGTCGATAGGCACCGCCACCATCACCAGACCGGCGCCGGCGAGGATCACGTCGGCGCGTGGCCAGTCGGCTTGCTCCAGCGTCTCGACCCGATAGCCTGAGAGGCCGAACATGTGGCCAAACAAGCGGCCAAGCTGACCCTGACCGCCGATGATGACCACCTTGCCAAGATCCGGCTTTATGCACTTGAAGCCAGTGTCTTTCTCGCTGGCATAAGATTCACGCATCACCCGGCGCAGTACATCCTCGATGAGATCGCCGGGCACCCCCAGTAGCTCGGCCTCGGCGCGGCGGCGGGCCAGCATGCTCGCCTCCCTGTCCGGTGCATAGATGGGCAGGCCGTGGCGGCTCTTCACTTCACCCACTTCCCCCACCAGGGCCAGACGGGCGGCCAGCAGCTCGATCAGCTGCTTGTCCACCGCATCTATCTTGTCCCTGAGTACATTCAACTCTTCAGCCATATCCAGTCCCTGCTGGCGCCGCAAGCGGTGGCGCCCTGTCATTCAAGAGGCAACAAGGTATCACTGCGTGGGCAGTGATACCTCTATGGTTCAATCAGTTACGACAAGATACCACGGCTTACCGTGCAGTTCTGCTCTTGAGCGGCGCCGCCAGCTCGCGATGGCATCGCGCCAGCAGAGTGGCTGTGCTATCCCAGTCGATGCAAGCATCGGTGATGGAGACGCCGTAGCGCATCTCGCACTTGGGCTGCTCGCTGGACTGGTTGCCCTCGAACAGGTTGGATTCGAGCATCACCCCTATGATGGAGCGGTTGCCCTCCTGGATCTGGTGGATGACGTTGTCGGCCACCTTGGGCTGCAAACGGTGATCCTTGCTGGAGTTGCCGTGGCTGCAATCCACCACGAGGCTCGGCAGCAGGCCCGCTTTCTCCAGCGCCTCTTCCGCCAGCGACACGTTAACCGAGTCGTAGTTGGGATGTTTGCCGCCGCGCAGGATGACATGACCATCCGGGTTGCCCTGGGTCTGCAGCAAGGCAACCTGACCCTGCTGGTTGATCCCCATAAAGGCGTGGGGGCTGGAGGCTGCCTGCAGCGCATTGATGGCGGTACCCAGATTGCCGTCGGTGCCGTTCTTGAAGCCCACCGGCATGGAGAGGCCGGACGCCATCTCCCTGTGGGTCTGGGATTCGGTGGTACGGGCGCCGATGGCCGACCAGGAGAAGAGCTCCGCCAGGTATTGCGGGCTGATGGGGTCGAGCGCTTCGGTCGCCAGCGGCAGCTCCAGCTCCGCCAGCCAGCAGAGCAGCTCGCGGGCGCGGTGCAGCCCCAGCTCCACATCGAAGGTGCCATCCAGATTCGGGTCGTTGATAAAGCCTTTCCAGCCGACCGTGGTGCGTGGCTTCTCAAAGTAGACCCGCATGACAATGTAGAGAGAGTCCTGGTAAGCATCATGCAGCGCTTTGAGTCGGGTTGCGTACTCTTTGGCGGCGTCCATGTCGTGGATGGAGCAGGGACCACAGATCACCAGCAGCCGGTGATCGCGGCGGTGAATGATGTCGGCGATGGTAGTGCGGGCCCCTTGCACGAATGCCAGTGCCTTGTCGGAGATGGGTAACTTCTCCTTGAGCTGGGCAGGGGTGATCATCACTTGTTCGGACTGGATATGGATGTTGTTCAGGGGATCTCGTTGCATAGCCTGTTTGCCTCGCCAGAGTCAGCACACTGGTTTTGACACCACTGGCTGTAATTTTATATTTACGAGAGTACCGCTTTCGTTACGAATGGCCACCACAATACCAAATAAATGCCAACTTTCAAGTCTGAATATGGAATTTAATAGCCTTTTGGCAATATAAAAGTACTGCTCATCGCCAAATGTTTGGATTAACTGCCAGATTTGCCCATGAAAAGCTATTGCTGTAACCATATCTTTACGGTCTGGCAAGGGGAGGTCGAATGGCGGGGGCAAGTGGCCGTAAAAAACGGGAGCCTGCAAGGGCTCCCGTTTTTTGTTGTGATAACAGTGCTGGGCGGAGAGTTATGCCGGCACTGCCTGCTCTACAGCCTGCTTGCGCGCCGTTTTTGCCAGTGCATCCAGCATCGGCTTGGTGACCAGTACGATCCCCTGTTCGGAACGATGGAAGCGGCGGGCATCTTCATCGGCGTTCTCACCGATCACCATCCCTTCCGGCAGCTTGCACCCCTTGTCGATCACTACCCGACGCAGTCGGCAACCCGCGCCGATCTCCACACCCGGGAAGATCACTGCCTGATCCAGGGTGCAGAACGAATCGACCCGTACATTGGTGAAGAGCACCGAACTCAGGATGAAGGAGCCGCTGACGATGGTGCCGCCGGAGAACATCGAGTTGATGGTCATGCCGTGCTGGCCGTTTCTGTCCTGCACGAACTTGGCGGAGGGGGTCATGTTCTGGCTGGTCCAGATGGGCCACTCCTGATCGTAGATATCGAGCTCCGGGGTCACCGAGGCAAGATCCATATTGGCTTCCCAGAAGGAGTCTACGGTGCCTACATCGCGCCAATAGGGGGCTCTGTCAGGGGCACAACCGACGCAGGACATGCTGAACGGGTGAGCGTAAGCGGTGCCCTCTTTCACTACGCGGGGGATCACATCCATGCCGAAATCGTGGTGGGACTGCGCGTTGGCGATATCTTCATCCAGCAGCTGATAGAGATACTCGGCATCGAAGATATAGACCCCCATGGAGGCCAGGGCGTGCTCTGGTTTGCCCGGCATGGCGGGCGGGTTGGCCGGTTTTTCGACAAACGCATTGATCTTGCGATCATCATCCACCGCCATCACCCCGAAGGCGCTTGCTTCGCTGCGCGGTACTTCGATACAGGCCACGGTGACCTTGGCGCCCATATTGACGTGATCCAGCAGCATGGCGGCGTAATCCATCTTGTAGATGTGATCGCCCGCCAGCACCACCACATATTTGGGGGCGTGATCGCGGATGATGTCCAGGTTCTGATAGACCGCATCGGCGGTGCCACGATACCAGTTCACCTCGTCCACTCGCTGCTGGGCAGGAAGCAGATCGATAAACTCGTTCATCTGATAGCGCAAGAAGGACCAGCCGGATTGCAGGTGGCGCAACAGGCTGTGGGATTTGTATTGGGTGACGACACCGACCCGGCGGATGCCGGAGTTGATGCAGTTGGAGAGCACGAAATCGATGATGCGGAATTTGCCGCCAAAATGCACCGCAGGCTTGGCCCGGTTGTCGGTTAACTGTTTGAGGCGACTCCCCCGCCCTCCTGCGAGTACCAAGGCCATGGTCTCGTTCAGCAACTGTCTGGATTTCGCTGTATTGGCAGGTTGTAACAACATCTCATATCCCCTTTGTAGATAAATCACTACAATGGTGCCGCTTTTGAGCCCTCAAGAAAGTGCTTTCAGTCACATTTTGGCGGTTGATTTCGTAACAAAATGACTCTTCTGTCATTAAAAACGACGTTCCGATCAGAAAGTGTTGCGAATCTGTTCAGTTGTCAATTGAGACGAGGCTGGGGCGGCGGCCCCTGCCGTGGGTTGGCAGGGGCCTGGTCAGTACAAGGGTCAGGCTGCGTTGGCCAGTGGTTCCTCGCTCTTCTTCTGGTAGGCCTGCGGGGTGAGACCCAGCAGCTCCTGCACCGTCGAGGCGACGGTGATGGAGGAGACGGTGCCCACCAGGATCCCGGCAAACAGGGTGAATGAGAAGCCGTAGAGGGCGTCACCGCCAAACAGCAACAGAGCGCCAACGGTAAACAGGGTGGTGCCCGAGGTGATCATGGTGCGACTGAAGGTCGCCTTGATGGCCACATCGGAGCACTCGTGGATCCCCATCTGGGTGCGCGAGCTCAGCAGATCCCGCAGCCTGTCCGAGATGACGATGCTGTCGTTGAGGGAGTAACCGATCACCGCCATCAAGCCAGCGATGATGTTGAGGTCAAACTCGATCTGGCACAGGGAGAGCAGCCCCAGCGCGACTATGGCGTCATGGACCACCGAGAGCAGGATGCCGATGGCCTGACGCCACTCGAAGCGAAATGCCAGATAGGCCGACATCGCCAGCGAAGCCACCAGCACTGCCAGCATCCCCTGCTGGAACAACTCGGCACCCACCTGAGGGCCGACGATGGTGGTGCGCAGCAGCTCGACCGGCATCCCCAACTGTTGGCTCAGCATGGTGGCCAGCTCGGTGGCTTGCCAGGGCAGTTCGTGCGGTGGCAGCTTGATCAGCCACTCGCCGGGAATACCGGCCGAGCTCAGTTCAACAGCCCCCGCCAGCGGGGAGACCAGCATGGCATTGAGCTCATGGGCCTCTTTCAGGGTCTGGATATGAAACTCCAGCAGGATCCCGCCGGTAAAATCGAGCCCCAGTGTCAGGCCGTTCACCAGCAAGATGGCGACGCTGGCCACGGTCAGCAGGATGGAAGCCCACAGGCCGATATAGCGCCAACGGGTCAGCCCCATTGCAACGATCATTCTCAACATAATTCTCTCCTTGGCCAGCCAGCATCAGGCTGTTGGCCCATCACTACGTGTCGCAACACGCCGGGGAAAAGGGTTCTGCTTTGGCATGCCCCGGCCATCTCCATGGCCGATGGCGCCGTCAAAGCTGCTCATCAGAGGGACAGCTGTCCCGTTACACCTTCAACGTGCGCTCGCTGCTGCGTCCCCACAGGGGGTTGATGATGGCGCGCGTCCCCCAGATCCCGGTGATCATGCTGGAGAGCAGACCCAGAATGAGGGTGATGGAGAAGCCCTGCAGCGGCCCGGAGCCGATGGAGTAAAGCACCACGGCGCAGATGAGGGTGGTGATGTTGGCATCGAAAATGGTGTGGAAGGCCGAGCGATAGCCAAAGTCGATGGCGTTGGCCAGTGAGCCCCCTTCTCGCAGACGGTCTTTGATCCGCTCGAAGATCAGCACATGGGTATCCACCGCCATGCCCACTGTCAGTACCAGACCGGCGATCCCCGGCAGGGTCAGTACGGCGCCCGGCAGCACTGCCAGCATGCCGACCTGCATCAACAGGTTGGCGACCAGCGCCGTGATGGCAACCCAGCCGAACTTGCGATACCAGGCCATCATGAACAGCATCATGCCTGCCATCCCGAAGGCCAGCGCGGTGAAGCCCGCCTCGATATTCTGCATCCCCAGCGTCGGGCCAATACTGCGTTCTTCCAGGATCTTGAGAGGGGCGGTGAGGGCGCCGGCACGCAGCAGCATGGCCAGCTCTTGCGCTTCCGGCAGACTGCCAATGCCGGTGATACGGAACTGGTTGCCAAGGGCGGTCTGGATGGTGGCGACGTTGATCACCTCGCTCTGGGCACGCAATTTACCCTGGGCGTTGGTCTTGTACTCGGTGAAGACTGTCGCCATCGGCTTGCCCACATGCTGGCGGCTGAACTGGTTCATCTTGCTGCCACCCAGGGTGTCGAGCACGATATTGACCTGGGGTTGACCCATCTCGCCCATATTGGCGCGGGCATCGACGATGTGCTCGCCGGTCAGTACCGGCTTGCGTGCCATGCCGACGGCCTGACCGTTGCGATCGGCGATATAGAAGTGGCTGTCGGCTTTGGCCTCGTAGAAGGCCAGCGAGGCGGTGGCGCCGATCACCTCTTTCGCCTGCTTGGGGTTGTGTACCCCGGGCAGTTCGATACGGATGCCATCTTGGCCCTGACGCACCACCGATGCCTCGACGATGCCGAGCTCGTTGATCCGTTTTTTCAGGATCGACAGGTTCTGGGTCACGGCGTTGTTGACCAGCAGGGTACGCTCCGCCTCGCTCAGCACCAGTTTCAGGTCATTGCCGGAGCGGGTCAGCTTCCACTGATCCTGACGGGTACCGGCACTCTCCTTGATGATAGAGAGCCAGCTCTCCTGTTCGGCGACCTCCGGCAGGGTGACGGCTACGGCGCCCTGTGCGCTGCGCATGACGCTGGCGCCGCGCAGATTGGCTTCACGGAAGCGGGTGCGCAGGGTATCCACCAGATTCTTGGTCTGATTGTCGATGACAAAGTCCACGTCCACCCCGATCAGCAGCTGGGAGCCGCCACGCAGGTCCAGCCCCAGCTTGATGGGGTCGGCGCCGAGGCGGGTGATCCAGCCCGGCGCGTTGGAGTGAAACTCCAGGGTGAGGGCGGCACTGTCGACCCCTTGCTGCTCCAGCAACTGCTTGGCTCGCTGCTGTTCGCCCTGGCTGGCAAAGACCAGTTCGACCCGCTCAGGTTGCTCGATCACCTTGACCGGGGTCAGGTGTTTGTCGGTCAGCAGCATCTGTTGCTGGGTGGTCAGGCGCGGCTGTCCGTGCAGACCGAGGGAGGGCTGCTCACCGAAAAAGGTGGGCAGGGAGTAAAAGGTAAAGGTCAACAGCATCAACAGCAGCAGTGCGTACTGCCACTTGCTCATGCGGTTGAGAATGGTGCGATTGCTCTTTCTCATGGCAAACAAGCCTCTGTCAGGAGAATGGTGCGCAGGCCGATAGCTGCAAGGCTCGGCAAGGCGCAAAAAAATGGGATGCATCGGGTGCGGATCAGGCGGCAGCCGGATCCGTCAGGATGAGGAGATGTGCAAACAGTGGATGTGCCAACCCCTCCGGGGTCAGGCGCTCAGATAGCTCTGGCTGAAGCGGTATTGCAGATGTTGGCGCTGTAGATGACGCCGGTGGATCGCGCCGAAGTGATGGCGAAAACTCTGTTTGTGATAGAGCTCGGGGGCCAGCATCAGCCAGCCGAGCAGCAACAGCAGGATGGCCTGGGCAGACCAGCTCTGGATCAGCTCGTAGACCACGCTGTCGGGCTGGTCGTCACTGCGCAGGGATTGTTCGAGACGCAGCAGGTGATTCTGATGGCTGCCGACAAACTTGATGACGCCATCATCGCTGTCGCTCACCTGATTGAACACCTGAGTCTGCTGCTGTTCACTGTGGGGATATGCGGGTAGCAGCGGGCCTTCCATTCGGGTGATGGAACAAAGCAGGGTGAGGGCGATAACCAGAGTTACCAGCACCAGTTTGGCTTTGTCGATAAGGCGCAAAAAGTTAATTCCCGATAAATAGAAAGGGCAAACTACCACAGGCGGCGGCGGAGGGACAACCCTTGCCGCCTAATTAGGATGATTCCGAGGTCGCGTTGTCAGCTTCCGGTCATCTGCTCGAAGTCGCGGGCATAGCCCTTGAGCAGGGAGTAGAGATGGGCCCGCTGGGAGATGTCCAGCGACTGGCTCATGGCGCTCAGCCAGTTGACCGTGCGCTGGCGCGACTGTTCGGTATAGCCGGTAAAGCGGCCATCCATCAGGCCATCTCCTTCGGCCAGCAGGTCAGTCAGCTCGCGGGTAAAGTCGGGACTCTGGCGCTGCTTCATCAGCCTGTCCAGCTCCTGGGTCCATGACGCCTGAAACTCCAGCCAGGGGGGCATCAGCTCGTATTGCCACTCGGCCCACTGGGCCACCAGTGGCGCCTGTGCCGGTTTCACCTCGCCAATCCAGAACTCGAGCCGCTTGTTCATCTTGTCGCGAAACTCCGCCAGCATCTGCTCTTTGGGCTCAGTGGTAAAGTCCTTTTGCCGCTCCTGTTGCCGCTTGACCCTATCGGTCATGAAACGGGCCACCTGCTCGTCGGTCAGGGTGCGCGCCAGCCTGACCGCACGGGGGATGGTGTTTTCCAGTGTGCGGGTCAGGCTCTGCTGCACCGCATCTAGGTTGGTCGAGATCTGCTCCGGCGTCATGGGGCTGGCCACTGCCTTGGCCAGCGCGTCGAGATCCTTGGCGTAGCGCGGCAGCTCGTGCTGGCGATGCCAGGCCATCAGCCCCTTCACTTCGCGGCTGAGCAGATCCTTCTGCGAATAGGAGAGGGCAAAGTAGTCATCCAGTTGCCAGATGATGGCGGTATCGAGCCAGTAGTAGATCACCCGGGTGGAGCAGCCGGTCAGCAGCAGGCCGATCAGCAGCAGACCCCAAGTTTTCGGCTTGTGCCAGCGCACCTTGTTTATCATCTGTTACTCCAGTCGTTGCCGGTTGATGGCGATCAGGGTGTCATAGTCGAGTGAGGGCTGTTGCTCTGCCATCAGCAGTGCCCAGAGCAGGCCGATGTAGTCGACCCAGGGTAAAAATGCCTCGCTCTGAAAATCGGGCCACTGGTGGCGCGGCAGTGCCTGCCGATAGTACGCTTCCAGCGCGTCGCGCCGCTCGGCGGGCCACTCATGGGTGCGCTGGATGCTGGCGAGCTCAAAACCGGGGTGACCTGCCGCACCATACTCCCAGTCGATGACCCAAGGATTGCTTCCCAACAAGTTAGCCGGATTGAGATCATGGTGGCAAGGGCGCCAGCAATCATTTGGTTCACTGCTGGCGAGCAAGCCCCGCTCCAGCGCGGGCAGCCAGGAGGGAATGTGGGCCAGTCGGGCGCGATAGCCCGCCGCGTGGACTCGCACCGCCATCACTACCGCAGGCAGCGGCAGGCGATGGAGCTTGCGCAGCACCTCAGCCAGCAGACGGGGCTGATCGGCTGCCGGTGGCGCCGCGTGCGCCCAGTTGGGCTCATCGCACCATTCGAGCAGCATCAGACCGCTGGCGGGATCACCATAGTGGCAGGGCAGTGCCAGCCCTTCGGCTATCGCCCCCTGATAAAGTTGCCACTCGGTGGGACGGTCGATGCCAAGGCGCACAGGATCGGGGTGGCCCTGGCGCAAAAAGTAACTGCGCCCCGAGGGGAGGCGCAGTCGATAGTTGCAGTTGGTGAGGCCGGCGCCCAGCGCGTCCAGCTGCCCCTCCCGCCAGGGGGCGGGCAGGCTGGCCAGCAGCGCATCACGGCTACCCGTCACCGGGAGCCCGTTACCAGCCAAAGGTGGATTTCTTCGCCTGTTTGCGGATCTCTTTCTGATCGGCCCACAGCAGTTCGCCGTTTTGCAGATCCATCAGGTTCATGGTCATCTGGTAGTAGACATCCTTCACCTTGCCATTGTCCTTGACGATGCTGGCGAGGTTGCCATAGACCATGTAGCGGGCACCGGTCTGCTTGCCCAGACGCACCATGGAGGCAGGATCCACCATGCCGCTGCTCTGCTGGTATTCGAGCTGCTGCTTGACGGCGGCAACCTTGCTCATGTCGACGAAGCGGAACTTGCCGGCCCGCAGCAGCTTGGTGCGGATGGTGTCGGTGATCGCTTCAGTATCGATGTGCTCGGAGGTCTTGTTGCGGATGGAGTCCATGAACATCACCGGACGGCCGCCGGCGGTGATCTCGCTGGTGGCGGGGGAGGCCAGCATGGAATCCGCCATCTTGTCGGCGATGGCCTGCAGATCGCTTGAGCCGTAATCGACGGTGACCGTTTCGGTTTCGGTCGGATCACCGTAGCTGACCGTGGTGCTGGAGCAGCCGCCCAGCAGCAGGGCGCCGGTCAGGATCAGCAGGGCATGATTCATTTTCATCAGTAGGATTCCTCAATCACTTCGCGTACGTAAATCCGGTAACCCTGCGCCGCCGGGCTGGGCGCCAGGGCCGAGAGGGTGCGGGTCTGATAGCCATGCAGCTTGATGGGGGTCCAGCCGCGGCCATCGCTGGCGACCTCCTGACCGGCCTCATCATACCAATAGAACATGTATTGCAGCTTGTTATCGCCGCGCTGGGTGCTGGCAGCGGCCACATTGACCTGCAGCAGGCCATTTTGCTGGCGGCGGCTCAGCTCGGTCAGGGTGACATTGACGTTTTGATGCTGCTCCTGCGTGGGAGCTCCGCCCGCCGGGCCATAGAGCGCAATGCCGGAGGTGTTGGTGGCGCAGCCGCTGAGCAGTAGCGCGAGCCCGAGGGCTAACCCGTATGCTTTCATCTTGCTCTCCTTAATCGGGGTGAGTGGGGCAGCGCGTGAGCCTGCCCGTTAATCGTCTCGTTCATCTGCATTGGTCATGTGTTCAAAGGGGCATCACCCGGGTGGTCAGACCGGCGCCAAGGCGCTGAACCCAGACCAGGGTGGTGCGTCCCTTGTGGATGGTGAGCGGCAATTGCCGCTGCGCGGCCCCCGCGCCCAGGGTGAGATTGATGTCACCTGCCGGCACCATTCCCTGCCAGCTCGATGCCTGCGCCGGCAGCGTCAGCCAGCTGCGGGTATCGGCCCGCTCGGAGAGGGTGTTGAAGATCCCCACCAGAATATTGCCCACATCGCCCCCCTCTTTGGCGGCGGTGTGGCGCATTTGCTCCTTGGCCACCAGTCGCAGCGCCTGACGGGTCAGCATGCCGGGCAGCCGCTCCTGCAGATCTTTGGCGGCCAACGCCTCCAGTCGCACCAGCTCGCTGGTCTGTTCGACCCGTTTGCCGACCTCCACCGTCAGCGGGCCGGTGTCGCTGGCCCGATTATCGTAATAGGGGATGGCGACGGTAAAGGTACGAAAATCGCCGCTGGAAGTGGAGATGGGCAGTGGCAGGAACAGCTCGCGCCGCGCCGGGATCAAGCCATCTTCAAACAGCACCACCAGCTGGCCTTGATCCTTGGCAAGCAGCGGCGCCTTGCGGCCCACCTTTTTTTCGGTCTCGCGGATCTCGTCCGGCGAACCACGCAGCCGCGCCAGTCGCAGCAAGGCATCTTGCAGGCTGCGGTTGTCCGGCGCTATCTGGTAGCCGCGCTGATAGTCGACCCAGGCATCGTTGAGATCCCCCGCAGCTTCATAGAGCACGGCGGAAAAATAGAAGGTGTAGGCGTTCTGAAAACCGTTTTTGACCTTGCCGATCAACCGGTCGAGATCCGGTGCGCCGCGCGACATCAGCTGGCGCATCTCGCCTTCAGCCTCGGCCTCTTCGCTCTCATCCTTCGCCTTGCGAACCTCGTCGGCCCGCCGTTTCAGGGCCTGCTCCTGCACCTGATTGGCGCGGCGTACCTCCACCAGCGCGCCATCGGCATCCCCCCGTTGCAGGTAGTTGAGGGCCAGATAGTGGTGCAGCATGGTGCGTTCGTAATCGGGGGTGAGATAGGCCATCGACTGATCGTTGGTGAGCAGACTGCCCACCTGATCGAGCCCGTGGCTCAGCCGGTATTCGGCCTGATTGTCTTCCCACTGAAGGCGGCTGTCGGCGGCGGTGAACGCCTGCTTGCTGCCTGCATCCTGACCCGCCAGCCAGGCGATGCGCCCCTCTTCCAGACGATCGAGGACAAAGGTGTCATCCCCAAGGGTGGAGTCACGCACCTCGGGCAGCGCCTCGGCGGCATGGCCCAGCAGCAGCTGGTTGCGCAGGGGCACCATCTGATCGGAGTAGGAGACGAACATATCCTGCCAGCGGGAGGCGCAGCCCCCCAGCAATAGCAGGGCGCCGCAGAGCAACAGGGCGCTGCGGCAGGTTGAGACGTGGAGATTCATTACAGGCTGAGCAGCGGCCCCAGCGGCTGGCCACCGACCAGATGCATGTGGATGTGGTAGACCTCCTGCCCGCCGTGACGGTTGCAGTTCATGATGAGGCGGTAGCCATCTTCGGCGATGCCCGCCTCGGCGGCCAGCTTGCGGGCCACGGTGAACATTCGGCCAAGGGCCAGTTCATGTTCGGCTTCCACGTCGTTGACGGTGGGGATCAGGGTATTGGGGATGATCAGAACATGGGTCTTGGCCTTGGGTTGGATATCCCGGAATGCGGTGACCAGATCGTCTTGATAAAGGATGTCGGCGGGGATCTCTTTACGGATGATTTTGCTGAAAATGGTTTCTTGCGCCATGGCTAACTCCCTTATATGAAACAGAAAATTGAACTAGAACCCCAAGCGGCTCCCGAAAGGGGGGCGAGCAGCACGCCAAGTGTGACACAAGCCGACATTTGACACAGCTGATGTCCCATTCCCTTCAGTTATTGTTAAAAATACCGATAGCCAGAGGGACGTCATCTACACCGCCTGTTCAGGGTGGTCTGCAGGGTATCAAAAGGACGGGGTACTCAGGCAAGGGACTTTTGCATATACAGCGGGACAATAATGAAACAAACAATGTCGGATCTCTCCATCTTGCAGCGAGTCTACCTCGGCTTCGCGATCCTGGTGGCCGTGATGGTGGCCAGTTCACTGCTCACATTTCGTAGTCAGGAGACCCTGGGGAACGCACTGGAACAGGTTACCCAGCAGTCGATGCCGCTGGTGATTGCCAGCAGCCAGACCCAGATCACTCTGCTCAGTGCCAACAAGTGGCTGGGGGATGTGCTCACCGAGCAGGATCCCAAACAGCTGCCGGCCGAAGTGGCCGAACTGAAACAGGCCAAGGCCGCGGTAGGCAAGAGTCTTGACGCCTTGCGCCAGCAGGTCGCCCACCACCCCGAACTGCAAGGGGAGATGAGCACCCTCAGCCAGCAGGTCGACAGCTACCTGCAACTGACCGACACCCTGCCCGGTGAACACGAGGCACTGCTCACCCGACTGCACAAGGTCAATCTGGCCAAGGGGCAGTTTCAGGTCAGTCTGCCCCAGTTCAAGAAGAGTCTGGGGGACATGATGGTCACCATCGACGACAGCTTCATCAAGATGCTCTCCGAGACCCTGACCACCAAGCTCTCCGCCATCGAACTCTCCACCATGGACGCCCTCAACCAGACCATTCCGGCTCCCATCGAAGGGGCGCTCAAGCGCAACAAGATGCAGATTGAAGGGTTCAACAGCACCATCAAGGATCTGCAGGGGGAGCTGAAGAACTTCGAGAACGACATGGGCCACTATGTTCACGGCTTTGTACGTGACACCACCGCGAGCGAAGGCGTGCTCTCCCAGTATCTGGCGCTGATGAAGCAGCAGGAGCAGATGCGGGAGAAGAGCAAGCAGGCCAGCGCGCTCATCGTCGAGATCCAGAACCGGCTTGAGCGGATCACCGGCCAGAGCCAGCAGCTGATGAGCCAAAGCATTGCGCACGCCAGAGCGGTGCAGAGCCAGAGCACCCTGACTCAGGGGGCCAGCATCGTGGTCGCCATCCTGATCGCCATGCTGGTGGCTTATACCCTGGGCAAGGCTATTCGCCGTCCACTCAGGGAGCTGCTGCGGGTGTTGACCGAAGTGACTCAGGGCGACATGACTCAGCGCATCGGTTTTCAGAGCAAGAACGAATTTGGTCAGCTGGGCAGCCAGATCAACCTGCTGATCGCCCAGATGGGGGAGGTGCTGGCGCAGCTTTCACAGGCATCGGCCCAGCTTAACGATGCCGCCCACGGCAACCGCCACACCACCGAATCGGTGCAGGCGGATCTGGAGAAACAACGTCAGGAGACCGCCTCGGTCGCCGCCGCCATGACCCAGATGGAGGCCTCGGTGCGGGAGGTGGCCCAGGCTGCGAACCAGACCCTGGAGCGGGTGCAGGATGTGGAGAAAGCCTCCGAGACCGGCCGCAAGGTGATGGCAGGCAATATCACCACCACTCATCAGCTGGCGGGCAAGCTGCAACAGACCGGCAAGGTGATTGGCGATGTGAGCGCCATGAGCAGCCAGATCGGCAACATCCTCGACGTCATTCGCGGTATCGCCGAGCAGACCAACCTGCTGGCCCTCAACGCCGCCATCGAAGCGGCGCGGGCAGGCGAGCAGGGGCGCGGATTTGCGGTGGTGGCGGATGAGGTGCGCAGTCTGGCGGGCCGCACCGCCCAGTCCACCAGCGAGATCCAGACCATGATCGAGAACCTGCAGCAGGGGGTCGCCAAGGCGGTGACCGTGATGCAGGAGTGCTCTCGCGAAATGGATAGCTGCGTGGAGCAGAGCTCTCACGCCAACAACGCCATGGAGGAGGTGCAGGGGATCGTGGTGCTGATCAGCGACATGTCGAGCCAGATCGCCTCTGCCGCCGAGCAGCAGCAGGCTACCAGCGCCGATATCGCCACCAACCTCAACCGCATCTCCGATATCTCGGATCTCAACTATCAGGGGATCGAGCGGGTGGCCGAGACCAGCCAGCAGCTCGACTCCCTCGCCGAGCAGCAGGAGAGCCTGGTCAAGCGCTTCCGCTTGAGTGCCTGATGGTTGCGAGCTGAAAGAGCTGAAAAGAGAAGGCCCCGCAGATGCGGGGCCTTGTTATTGCGGTAGTCAACGCAGAAATTACGCGTAGGCGATGGCGCCCTTGCCGACCCCTTCATAGGCGACAATCTTGACGAACTTGTCGCCCACCATCTTCTTCACTTCACGGGCGATATAGCAGGCCAGCAGCTCGACCGTGGTGTCGGTGTCGATCATCTCCACCTCGGCGCTGGGGATGGCCAGCTGGAACAGCCCTTGCGGCGCCACATATTTGAAGCCAGTGTGATGCTCGCCAAGCTGGGCATTGGCGCGGGGGCTCAAGGCGAGCTCGGTCAGCGCCACCTTGTCCTCCTCGGTGCCGAGGTAGATATCGCCCCAGCGTTCGGCCCAGTTGAGCTCCAGTTCACCATCGCGCTCACCATCGACGTGGATCTCGATGGGGGAGCGATGGCCGTGGGCGATGCGCTGGCAGTTGCCATCGTGCTTTTTCAGGCCGTGGCTGTAGTGGTAGAAGGCACCGTCGATGGCTTCGTGGCGCAGGGTCAGGGAGAGATCCTTGATATTGCCCGGCAGCCGTTTGGCCAGTACCGCCAGCAGGTAGCGAGTCACCGACTCCTTGTCGACCAGAGGTGCGGGGATAAAGGCGAAGCCCTGGGTCGGGCAGCGCAGATGGATGGAGCGCCCCGGGCGCAGCAGATCCACCGTGCTCTCGTCACCGTCCAGGGTCTCGATATGGATCAGCGGGCACTCGGTCGGCACCAGCAGCTTGTGGTCCACCTCTTCATCGATGATCGATTTGATCAGCTTCTTTACCCGGCCAAAGTCCAGCAGCATGCTCATTTCGTTGAGCTCACCGCTCATTTCGATATCTACCAGCCAGCTCTCGCCGACCATGCCGCGGCGTTCGCACAGGTAGCTGGAGTCGATCACGGTCAAATCTCTTACAAATAACTTCATCAGTCAGGCCTTGCTACAGAGAAAGGGCAGTTTGCGATATTATAACCCGCGATTATCGGCAAAGGAACTGGAACCCCCCATGAACAAACTGCTTATCAAAAATGCCACCCTGGTCAACGAAGGCCGCATCTATGCCTCCGATGTGTTGATCGAGGGGGAACGGATTGCCCGCATCGCCCCGGATATCGAGGCGCCCGATGCGCTGGTCATCGATGCCGCAGGTCGTCACCTCATCCCCGGAATGATCGATGATCAGGTCCACTTCCGGGAGCCGGGATTGACCCACAAGGGGACCATCGCCAGCGAATCCCGCGCCGCCGTCGCCGGTGGCACCACCAGTTTCATGGAAATGCCCAACGTCAATCCCCAGACCACCACCCTCGAAGCCCTCGAAGCCAAATACCAGATCGCCGCCAACTCCTCCGTCGCCAACTACAGCTTCTATCTCGGCGCCACCAACGACAACCTGGAAGAGATCAAGCGTCTCGATCCCAAGCAGTCCTGCGGGGTCAAGGTGTTCATGGGCTCCTCGACCGGCAACATGCTGGTGGACAATCAGGAGACCCTGGCGGCCATCTTCCGCGAGAGTCCGGTGATGATCGTCACCCACTGCGAAGACACCCCGACCATCGCCAAGGCGGAAGAGGCGGCGCGGGCCAAGTGGGGCGAGAATGTGCCGATGAGCGAGCACGGCCGCATTCGCAGTGACGAGGCGTGCTACAAATCCTCCAGCATGGCGGTGGCGCTGGCCAAACAGTACGGCGCCAAGCTGCACGTGCTGCACCTGACCTCGGCCAAGGAGCTGTCGCTCTTTACCGCCACTCCGGATCTGCGCGAGCTGAAGGACAAGAACATCACCGCAGAGGTGTGTGTGCACCATCTGTTCTTCAACGAGGCCGATTACGACACCCTGGGTAGCCAGATCAAGTGCAACCCGGCGGTGAAGAGCGCGGCCGATCAGCACGCCCTGCTCGATGCGGTGCGCAACGATGTGCTCGATATCATCGCCACCGACCATGCTCCCCACACCTGGGAAGAGAAGCAGAACAGCTACTTCAAGGCGCCGTCCGGCGTGCCACTGGTACAACACTCCCTGCAGGCGCTGCTGGAGCTCTACCACAACGGCGTGTTCACCCTGGAGACCATCGTCAAGAAGACCTCCCACGCGGTGGCCGAGCGTTTTCAGGTGGAGGATCGCGGTTACATCCGCGAGGGTTACTTCGCCGATCTGGTGCTGCTGGATCTGGGCAAGCCCTATGTGGTCAACGATGACAACCTTCTCTACCACTGCGGCTGGTCGCCCTTCAATGGCTACCGCTTCCACAGCACGGTGGAGATGACCCTGGTCAACGGCCAGATCGCCTGGCAGAACGGTCAGGTCAGCGACGGTATTTTGGGCAAGCGGCTGACCTTTAACCGCTGATTGTTCGCAAAGCAGGCGAACGCACTGTGGTCGGGGAATTGGCAGTGTTTCCCTGTTGACAGGGCGGGGCCATCTCCATAAACTCTGCCCCCGTCAGCCGAGCTGACTCCGTCGGTGTGTAGCGCAGCCAGGTAGCGCATCTGCATGGGGTGTAGAGGGTCGGAGGTTCGAATCCTCTCACACCGACCAAATTCCCCGGTAAAGGCCTTGTCAAATGACAAGGCCTTTTCTTTTGCGCGCAATTCGGCGCCGGTGTGTGGCCCAGACAGGCGAAGCGGGCAGGAAGGGCGGGCAGAGGCAGCAGCGAACAGAGACGGGTAGAAGAGTCGGCTAGAAGAAACGGATAGAAGAGATGGTCACTGTGATTGTGCCGCCACCGGGGTTTGTGCTGTAGTAACGGCTCAGTTGCCACCCCCCCCCCAGCCGAGGTCTTCTGTGACTGCACGTCTGTTCAAACCGGTTTGTCTGCTGATGCTCACCCTGCTGCTGGCGGGCTGCGCCACTCCTTATGAAAGTGAAAAGTCGTTCTGGAATGGCCAGACCGGTTTCTCCCAGACCCGGCTTGGCCCGGACAAGTGGCAGCTGGAGTTTGTCGGCAACGATCTGGTGGACAGGGAGACCGCCCGCAAATATGTGCTCAAGCGGGCAGGGGAGCTGGCGTTCGCAGAAGGCTATAGCTGGCTCGGCGTCGATGAGCTGACCATTACCCGTGATGCTGTCAGGGTGACGCCATCGCGGCCGATCTTCGGGTTTGACGAGGATGAACCGGATCTCTTTATGGCCCAGATGCATGTGCAGCACCGCATCTCGGCGCTGCTCACTTTTCGCCTGTTGCCACGGGCAATCGATGAGCGAACCCTCAACGCGAAATATCTCGCCACAATTAAAACAAACAGCGATTAATATTGGTGGTTTGCAAGATCCATATCACATACACCTAATGGCAGCATAAAATTCTGGAACAACCCTCTAGATTTACCCCCTGCTTTTAGGCATTCTCCCAGCATACCAGCCGCCAGGAATCAACGGCTCGGATCACAAAAACGGACTGTAGTGGCTCCCATGCCACCGTTAACGGCTTGCACCAATCAAAACCGGGACTCCCCCATGAAAATGAATAAACTGACGGTCGCCATCCTCATCTCCATGATGTTTGGCATCCTCACCGGCCAGGGCTATCGCATGTTTGCCGCAGATCAGGCTGCGGATTTTGCCAATAACATCACTATCCTGACCGATATCTTCCTGCGACTGATCAAGATGATCATCGCACCGCTGGTCTTCACCACTCTGGTGGTCGGCATCGCCAAGATGGGCGACACCCGCACTGTCGGCCGCATCGGCGCCAAAACCCTCGGCTGGTTCATGCTGGCCTCCCTGATGTCCCTGAGCCTGGGTCTGGTGATGGTGACCCTGATGCAGCCGGGCGTGGGTCTCTCACTCTCCCTGCCCAATGACACCGCCAGTTCCGGTATTGCTGCCGGTGCCATTACCCTGAAAGATTTTGTGACCCACGCCATCCCCAAAAGCGTGGTCGAGGCGATGGCCACCAACGAGATCCTGCAGATCGTGGTGTTCTCCCTCTTCTTCGGTCTGGCTGCCGCTGCGCTGGGCGATCTGGCCAAGCCGGTGGTAGTGCTGATGGCCAGCGCTGCCGAGATCATGCTGAAAGTGACCGGTTACGTGATGAACTTTGCGCCGTTCGCGGTATTTGGTGCCATCGCCGCCATGGTCGCCAAAGAGGGACTGGGTATTCTGGTCACCTATGGCAGCTTTATGGCCCAGTTCTACATCGCGCTGGCCTGCCTCTGGTTGCTGTTGATCGCCATGGGTAGCGTCTTCCTGCGTGGTCGCGTCATCAAACTGCTGGCGCTTATCCGCGAACCTATCCTGCTGGCTTTCTCTACCGCCAGCTCTGAAGCCGCCTATCCCAAGACCCTGGATCGTCTGGAGAAGTTCGGCTGTGACAAGCGCATCGCCAGCTTCGTGCTGCCGATGGGTTACTCCTTCAACCTCGATGGCTCCATGATGTATTGCACCTTCGCGGTGATGTTCATCGCCCAGGCTTATGGCATCGAGCTCTCCATGGCCCAGCAGATCACCATGCTGCTGCTGCTGATGGTCACCTCCAAGGGGATGGCCGGGGTGCCGCGCGCCTCTCTGGTGGTGATTGCCGCCACCCTGAACCAGTTCCATATTCCGGAAGCGGGCATCCTGCTGCTGCTGGGTATCGACCACTTCCTCGACATGGGCCGCTCTGCCACCAACGTGCTGGGTAACGCCATCGCTGCCAGCGTGGTGGCCAAGACCGAAGACAGTCTGGGCGAAACCGATGAACTGGGCGAGCGCGAGCCCGCCAAGGCGTAACAACGGTTTAAGCCACCCGCAGGGTTGGCAGGTTGAACGAAAAATCCCCGTCATGACCATGACGGGGATTTTTTTATATGGCGGGTGTCAGAAGCCGGAGCCCGGTTGCTGCAAAAATGCCACCTCTTCCGGCGTGCTGATGCGGCCCAGTATGTCGTTGCGATGCGGGAAGCGGCCAAAGCGCTCGATGATCACCTGATGGCGGCGGGCAAAGTCGGCAAATCCGGCGAAAGTCGCTTGCGCCGGTGTGCTGGCCTGCTCCGCTGCCAGCGCCTCGAACAGCGCCACGCTTCTGGCTTGCTGTTCACAAGATTCGGCATGTTCCAGCGGCAGATAGAAGAAGACCCGCTCCAGCGGCGAGAGAGCGTTGTCTGCACCGATGGACAGCCCCTTCAGGCAGATATCCCGTGTCAGCGGATCTTGGGCAAACGCTGCTGGCGTGCCGCGATGGATATTGCGGGGCAACTGATCGAGCAGCAGGATCAGCGCCAGTCTGCCTTGGGGCACGTCGGCCCAGTCGGCCAGCTCTCCGTTGGCCGCCGCTGCTGCCAGCGCGCCAAAGCGTTGGGCGAGCAGCAGGTCGGTCTCGTGATTTTTGCCCCACCAGAGGGGGGCTTGCCGTTTGGCGCGGGTGGCGTCGTCGGCATCATCGCCGAACCAGAGATCGAGCAGAGGTTGCCAGGGTTGCATGGGAACTCCTTGAGGTGATTCAGAGGGAACCAAGATCAAATGGCTCAGGGGTGCTGCCGAAACGGCGGCTTCTCGTTACACTGTGCCATCTTTTGCCCGAAATAAGTAACCCCGATGGCCGTGGCCAGCTGACGGGCTCTGTCGGTGATGACGGTTGGCATCTGCCATGGCGTTGCCCTGATGACCCGTCATAAACAGGCAGCATGTGGCCGCGCCCGGGGGCTCTTCCATTGATATAAGGAATCTCTGATATGGCCGGAACCAGTCTGTTGGCCCTGCTCGACGATATTGCCAGCGTGCTCGATGATGTGGCACTGATGACCAAGATGGCGGCGAAGAAGACCGCCGGGGTGTTGGGGGACGATCTCGCCCTCAACGCGGAGCAGGTCTCCGGGGTGCGCGCCGAGCGGGAGCTGCCGGTGGTATGGGCGGTGGCCAAGGGCTCATTTCGCAACAAGCTGATCCTGGTGCCCGCCGCCATCGCCATCAGTGCGCTGGTGCCCTGGCTGATCACGCCGCTTCTGATGCTGGGGGGCGCCTACCTCTGCTTTGAGGGGGCCGAGAAACTGGCGCACAAGTTCCTGCCTCATGAGGTGAGCGAGGGGGAGAGTCACGCCACCCCCATTCCCGATGATTTGGCCGCGTTTGAGCAGCAGAAGGTGAAAGGGGCGATCCGCACCGATTTTATTCTCTCAGCCGAGATCATCGTCATCGCCCTTGGCACGGTACAGGGGGCGAGCCTCGCGCTGCAGCTCTCGGTGGTGGCGGGCATTGCCGTGCTGATGACGGTGGGTGTCTACGGGCTGGTGGGGCTGATCGTCAAGCTCGACGATATCGGTCTGCACCTGCTGCAAAAGCCCGATGGCAGCGCCCTGCGCCGTGCGGTGGGGCAGGGGCTGCTGGTGACGGCGCCGCGCCTGATGCACCTGCTGGCACTGGTCGGCACCATCGCCATGTTTATGGTGGGGGGCGGCATTCTGGTGCATGGCTGGCCCTTTGCCCATCACCTGATCGAAGGTGCAGCCGCTGTCGTTGCCACCTTACCGACCGTGGGGGCCGTACTGGCGGCGGTGACGCCGACCCTGCTCAACGCCGTGGCCGGTGTGGTGGCTGGTCTGCTGCTGGTTGCGGCGATGACGCTGGTGAGCCGTCTTGCCCCGGCCAAGGGATAAGTGAACTTGCGGGCTATTTTCTCTTTTTTTCCTCTCTTCATTTTTTTGCCTGCGGGATGCCCGGTCTCGGGCTTGGTGCCCGCAGGCCTGTTGCGCCTCCCGATGAAGGCTCTTGCGAGAAGCTATGTATCAACAACAGTGGAATAACGACCATATCTACCCGGGCCTCGACAGCCCCGAGCTGGAAGCGGACATGCGCGCCGCCCGCCACGCGCAGGGAGAGCTGGCCAGCTATATGGCGGGTCTGGACGGGGTGCGCGGCGATGACGCTGCGCTGCAGGATTTTTTGCGGGAAGTGCGGCTGCGCGCCCGTGATATTCGCCATATTGGCTGGAACGTCGCCATTCTGGCGGCGTGTCGCGGCAGTCAGGATGCGCGGGATCCGCAGGCCAAACAGCTGGCGTCCCGTGCCCGCGCCCTCAACGCCGATCTGTTCAAGACCCTGGCGCCGGTGGACGATCTGATGCTGGCGCTGCCGGAAGAGCAATTCGCCGCGCTGATGAGGGATCCACTGCTCGGCGAGGAGGCGTACCGCTTGCGCCATGAGCGTCGCTTGCAGGATCAGCGCCTGCCGGTGGAGGCGGAGCAGCTGGTGATCGGCCTTGGCACCGATGGCTTGCACGGCTGGGGCAACCTCTACAACGATCTGGTGGGCAAGATCCGGCTAACCCTTGATGGCCGCGAGATGGGGCTGGCCGAGGCGAGCAATCTGCTCTCCAGCCCGGTACGTGCGCTGCGTTTAGAAGCCTTTGATGCCATCAGCGCCGGTTGGGAAGGGGAGCAGGAGACGGTTGCCGCCATCCTCAATGCCCTCAACGGCTGGCGGCTGGAGCTGGCCCGTCAGCGCGGCAAAACCCGTGTGCTCGATGCGCTGGATCTCTCCTGCCACCAGAGCCATATCGAGCGCGCCACCCTCGATGCCCTGATGAGCGAAACCTGGCGGGCCCGTGGGCTGGGTCAGCGCGCCCTGGGGCTGATGGCTGCGAGGCTCGGACTCGACGAGCTGGGGCCGGAGGATCTCTTTGCGCCGCCTCCGGCCGCCAGCAGCCGCGACATTCCTTTTGATGAGGCGATCGCGCTGATTGCCGATGCCTTTAGCCGTTTCGATCCCGAGATGGGGGAATTTGCCCGCATGATGGCCGAGAAGGGGTGGATTGATGCGGCGCCTACGCCAAATCGCCGTACCGGTGCCTACTGCACCAAGTTTGCTGCGCCGGTGGAGCCGCGGGTCTTTGTCACCTATGCCGGTACCATGGACAACGTCATCACCCTCGCTCACGAGCTGGGCCACGCCTGGCACAACTGGGTCATTCGCGATCTGCCGATGAGCCAGCGAAGCTACCCCATGACGCTGGCGGAGACCGCCTCCATCTTTGCCGAAACTCTGGTGCGCAGCGCCCTGTTCGAGCAGGCGCAAAGCCCGGAAGATCAGCTGGCCATCGCCTGGGCGGAAGCCGATGGCGCAGCCACCTTTCTGGTCAATATCCCGGCCCGCTTCGATTTCGAGCAGGCCTTGGTGGCCGAGCGAGCGCAGGGCTATGTTCCCACAGAGCGGCTCAAGGCGCTGACCGACGAGGCGTGGGGACGCTGGTATGAGGGGAGCCTGACCCGCTATCACCCCATGTTCTGGGCGGCCAAGGCACACTTCTCCATCGCGGGGCTGGGCTTTTACAACTACCCCTATCTGTTCGGTTATCTGTTCAGCCTCGGGGTCTATCAGCAGTTGATGAGCCGCAAGGCGGCGGGGGAAGAGGGTGTTGCCGAGGCGTATCGCGCCTTGCTGCGCGATACCGGCCGGATGAGCGCCGAAGATCTGGTGGCGAAACATCTGGGGCAGGATATCCGTGAGGCCGCCTTCTGGCAGGGGAGTCTGGCACAGGTAGCGCAGGCGGTGGAGCGCTTCGAACAGCTGCCAGCCTGATTGGTTGAGTGGCGATGTGAACAACAGGCCCCGGACAGTCTCGCTGTCCGGGGCCTGTTTGTTATGCCTGCTCCTGCTCCGGTTTGATGGGACCAACGAACAGAGGACGGGTCTGGTGACTCAGATCAGGCTGATAGCCGTTGAAGAAGAGGTTGAGTGCCACCGAGCTGATGGTGGCCAGCAGGATGCCGCTATGAAACAGCGGTTGTGCGGCCGCCGGGAAGTGCTGGAAGAAATTCCCTGAAACGGTGGGGATCATGCCGACCCCGAGGCTGATGGCAACGATGTAAAGGTTGTGGCGGTTGGTGTTGTAATCGGCGCGCGCCAGAATGCGAATGCCGGTCGCCAGCACCATGCCGAACATCACTATGCCTGCACCGCCCAATACGAAGGGCGGGATGGAGGCGACCAGCACCGACATCTTGGGGATGAGGCCAAAGGCGAGCAGGATCCCCCCCGACATCACGCAGACCCAGCGACTCGATACCCCGGTTACGCTCACCAGCCCGATATTCTGGGAAAACGAGGTGTGGGGGAAGCTGTTGAAGACCCCGCCGACGATGGTGCCGATGGCATCGACCCGCAGCCCGCGTACGATGTCGCCGCGACTGGCCGGATGGCCGACAATGTCGCCAAGGGCCAGAAACATCCCCATCGACTCGATAAAGGTGATGAGCATGATCACCGTCAGGGTGGCGATGGAGATGGGATCGAAGGTGGGCCAACCAAACGCGAACGGCACTATGGGGGCAAACCAGGCGGCATTGCCGAGGCCGTCTAGGCTCACTTCGCCCATGGCGATGGCCACCACGAAACCGAAGATGATCCCGAGCAGCACCGAGATATTGCTGAAAAAGCCCTTGGTGAAGCGGGTCACCAGCAAGATGAAGGCGAGCACCACAAAGCTGGTGCCGATATAGCGTAGGCTGCCATATTCCGGATTGCCCTTGCCCCCCGCCATCCAGTCGATCCCCACCTGCATGATGCTGATCCCGATAGAGGTGATAACCACCCCGGTCACCACAGTGGGGAAGAGCGGCATCAACCGGCCGATCAGCGGTACCAGCAGGGTCGAGATGATACCGGCGGCGATGGTGGCGCCGAAGATACCAGTCAGCCCCAGATCCGGATTGCCGCCGATGGCCAGCATCGGCATCACGGCGGCAAAGGTGACCGACATGATGACCGGCAGCCGGATCCCGGCAAAGCGGCCAATCCCGACACATTGCAGCAGGGTGACGATACCGCAGCAGAAGAGATCCGAACTGATGAGGTAGGAGATTTGATCCTTGGGCAGCCCCAGACTGCCGCCGATCACCAGTGGCACCGCCACGGCACCGGCATACATCACCAGCACATGTTGCAGGCCGAGGGTAAAGAGCTGGCCCATGGGGAGCATGCGCTCCACTTCATCCACCGGGCGCTTGCGCGAACCCGGACGAGGGGAGGGGGGGTTGGTCTCGTTCATGAACAGATCACTCCTTGAAGCCCGCGCAACCGCTACAGGCAAGATAGTGAAAGCCGTGGCTTTCCCGGTCATTGATCTCGTGTATTGACTGACGTGCCAGATCCCTTTGCAGTGGTGAGAGGGATCCGGTGCAGCACGGGTCAGTGCACAAAACATGCACAACGCCGGTCATGAGCGAAAACGTTTGGCGCTAACGCCTTGTTTTTGTGGGATGAGTCACATCCCGGCCAGATAAGTGGCCAGGGTGGAGCTGCATCGAGCGGGAGGGGGATCTCACATTGGTAATGTTTTTATCATTATCGGGAGGCCACTCTCACTTTGATAGCCAATCGCTGGCCCCCGGGTGAACAACGCCGTCGTGACGGGCCATGATCAGGTCCATGGGCGTGATCCAAAGCAAGAAAGTTGGATGTTTTGGTGGCGCGCGGGGCAGCCGCTGGGGTAGTTTCGATAAAACCGACACAGTTCCTGAGGTCTTATCCATGATCATCTATCTGCATGGCTTTGATGCCACCAGCCCCGGCAATCACGAGAAAGTGCTGCAGTTGCAGTTTATTGATGATGATGTGCGTTTCGTGCACTACAGCACGGTTCACCCCCGTCATGATATGAGTCACCTGCTCAAGGAAGTAAAGAAGCAGCTCGATATGAGTACCGATCCAAAACCGCTGATCTGCGGCGTGGGTCTTGGTGCTTACTGGAGCGAGCGGATCGGCTTTCTGTGCGGTATTCGCCAGGTGCTCTTCAACCCCAACCTCCATCCGGAAGAGAACATGCAGGGCAAGATCGACCGGCCGGAGGAATATGACGATATCGGTACCAAGTGTGTAACTGAATTTCGTAAGAAAAATTCAGGAAACTGTCTGTGTATCCTTTCCGTTCAGGATGAAGTGCGCGATAATCGGGACACTGAACGTGAATTGAAGAACTATTACGACATCGTGTGGGATGAGCGCGAGACCCATAAGTTCAAAAATATCTCGCATCATCTGCAGCGGATGAAGGCCTTCAAAGAAGCCTGATCCATCACGTCGACCGATTTCGTTTTAGGGAGCCAATGGCTCCCTTTCGTTTTGAGGAACCGAGGAAAATCATCATGATGAATATTGTCGTTGTAGGCGGCGGCGCCGGTGGCCTGGAGCTGGCCACCAGTCTGGGTCGCAAGCTTGGCAAAAAGAACAAGGCCAAGATCACCCTGGTTGACCGTAACCGCACCCACCTGTGGAAGCCGCTGCTGCACGAAGTGGCCACCGGCTCCATGGATGCGGGCATCGATGCCCTGAGCTACCAGTCCCATGCCAAGAACCATGGTTTCGACTTCCAGCTCGGCACCCTGACCGACATCCAGCGCGACGAGAAGCGCATCGTGCTGGCCCCGATCCACGACGACAATGGCGACATCGTGGTCAACGAGCGCGCCGTGCCTTACGACATCCTGGTGATGGCCATAGGTTCTGTCTCCAACGACTTCAACACCAAGGGGATCAAGGATCACTGCATCTTCCTCGATAGCCCCTCCCAGGCGCACCGCTTCCATAACAGCATGATGAACCGCTTCCTGCAGTTCGCCACCGAATATAAGCCGGGCGACAAGGTGAAGATTGCCATCGTCGGCGGCGGCGCCACCGGCGTTGAGCTCTCTGCCGAGCTCTACAACGCGGTCGAGCAGCTCTACGCCTACGGCTTCAAGAATCTCACCACCGACAGCCTGAAGGTGACGTTGGTGGAAGCGGGCCCGCGCATCCTGCCTGCCCTGCCGGAGCGCATCAGCGGCGCCGCCCATCAGGAGCTGGTCAAGCTGGGTGTGGACGTGCGTACCGCCACCATGATCACCGAAGCGACCAGCGATGGTCTGCACACCAAGGATGGCGAGCTGATTGAAGCGGACCTGATGGTGTGGGCGGCCGGTATCAAGGCGCCGGACTTCATGAAGGACATCGCTGGTCTCGAGACCAACCGCATCAACCAGCTGGTGGTCAAAGAGACCCTGCAGACCACCCGTGACGAGAACATCTTCGTTATCGGTGACTGCGCGGCCTGCCCGCAGCCGGATGGCAAGTTTGTGCCGCCGCGCGCCCAGTCTGCCCACCAGATGGCCAGCCAGGCGTTCAAGAACATCCTGGCCAAGATGAACGGCGGCGAGATGAAGCCGTACCTCTACCACGACCACGGTTCGCTGGTATCCCTCAGCCGCTTCTCCACCGTGGGCAGCTTGATGGGCAACCTGATGCGCGGCTCCATGATGGTAGAGGGCTACATCGCCCGTCTGGTGTATATCTCCCTCTACCGGATGCACCAGATCGCCCTGCACGGCTACGTCAAGACCGGCCTTATCATGCTGGTAGGTCGCATCAACCGGGTACTGCGCCCGACCCTGAAGCTGCACTAAGCCAGTAACTGGCACAATTCGGAAGATCAAAAGGAGAGGCGATGGCCTCTCCTTTTTTATGGACGCAAATCAGGGAAGAGAGAGTTACTGGCCCAGATAGGTGCGATCGAAGAAGGTATTGACCCAGTGGGGACGGTAGATGGCCAGCACCGTCATCGCCATGCCGTTGAGCAGCGCCTCGGGAAAGAGCAGCAGCGGCCAGATGGAGAGGTAATCCGCCGTGATGGTGTGCCAGGGGTAGCTGTCGCTCAGCCCCATCAGCAACGCGCTGGCCACCACCTTGACCGAGATGGCGATGGCACCACCGAGAAACGCGGCAACGAAGATATAGACAAAGAGGTGGCGCGGCAGCCAGGCCCAGCTGGCCAGAAACAGCAGCCAGCTGGTGGCCACCGGCAGGGCGATGCCAACCAGCGCCTGCCAGCCAAAATCGGCCAGATTGGTGACGCCGAAGTAACCAAGCACCAGCAGGGTCAGACAGGGGGCGAGCAGCGCCAACCGCCAGCCCAGCAGCAGGGTGAGGGAGGTGAGCCCGAGAAAATGGACCTCCAGTCCCTCATGCAGACCGGCCCTTAGATACCAGAGCGGCACCAGCGCGATGGCACTCCCCAGCAGCAGGTGCTGATAGAGGGGGTTGTCATGGAGGGTTTGCCACAGGGAGCGGCGCAGGCTAAAGGCCAGCAGTACCAGCCAGATCAGGAGGGCGGCGAGTTGTCCTTCACTCATCTTGTCGTCCATTCATGCAGTAGAGTCCGGGCTGCCTTCCCGACAGCCCCATAGCAGAGCAGGCTGACGAGTCAGCCTGCTTTTACCATCAATATTTGACGTTGTCGTGGTACTTGCCGAGGATGCCCTTGACCCGTTCCATGGTCTCCTTGCTGGGGGGCTTGATCCCGCTCAGCTCGTACGGGTCGCCCAGCACGTCCCACTTGTGTTTGCCCAGCTCGTGGTAGGGGAGCAGCTCTACCTTCTCCACGCTCTCGCCCAGCTCGGCGATAAACTGGCCCAGCTCTTCGGCGCTCTCGTCGTCGTCGCTCCAGGTCGGCACCACCACGTAGCGGATCCACATGGTCTTGCCTTTGGCCGCCAGATAGCGGGCAAACTCCAGGGTGTATCTGTTGCTGACGTGGGTCAGCGGAATGTGCTTCTCGTCATTGATCTGTTTGATGTCGAGCAGCACCAGATCGGTCTGTTCGAGCAGCTTGTCCACCTGTTCGTCGAGATGACGGACGAAGCCGTTGGTGTCGAGACAGGTGTGGATCCCTTTCTCTTTGCAAGCGGTAAACAGTTCGGTAATAAAAGCCGGTTGCAGCATGGCTTCACCGCCGGACGCTGTCACGCCACCGCCGGAGGCATTCATGAAGTGGCGATAGCTGGTGATGTCACTCATCAACTCCGGTACGGTCACTTCGCGGCCACCCTCGGTATCCCAGGTATCGCGGTTATGGCAGTACTTGCAGCGCATCAGGCAGCCTTGCATGAATACGATAAAGCGTATCCCCGGACCATCGACAGTGCCGCAGGTTTCGACGGAATGGATCCGGCCAATGGTGCCGTGAGATCCGGCTGGCTGGCTGATTTCAACGGCAGGGATCCGATTAATGACAGACATAAACAACTCCAACGATTCGAGCAGGCCGTGATTTTATTACATAACCCCCTATTGATCCTACACCTTTAGTCCGGTGCCCGGCTGCCAAGCAACTGCTCCAGCGCCTTGACGGTGAGCGGCCGACTGGTGAGAAACCCTTGATAATGCTGGCATCCCAACGCTTTGAGGATGGCCAGCTGCGCCTCCTCTTCCACCCCTTCGGCGGTGACGGTAAAGCGGAAGACCTGGGCCAGATCGAGTATCGCCTTGACGATGGCTCTGTCCTGTTCGCTGTTCACCAGGGTCTGAATGAAGCTTCTATCGAGCTTCACCTCATCGGCGGGCAGATCCCGCAGATAGGCCAGCGACGAGTAGCCGGTGCCGAAGTCATCGATGGAGATGAGGATGCCCAGCTCCTTGAGCTGGCGCATTCTGGCGATGCTCTCGCGCCGATTCTCCAGCACTACCGATTCGGTCACCTCCAGCAGCAGGCGGGAGGGGGGCACACCGGTGTCGCGCAAGATGTACTCCACCTGCTGTACGAAGCCCTGGGTGTGGAACTGGCGGGCGCTGACGTTGACCGACAAATGGGGGATCTGCAGGCCGCGGTTGAGCCAGAAGCTGTATTGGGCGCAGGCGGTCTTCATCACCCAGTAGCCGATCTCGAGGATCAGGCTGGTCTCTTCGGCGATGGGGATGAACTCCCCGGGTGGCACCATGGTGCCGTCGCTGCGCTGCCAGCGCAGCAGCGCCTCGATGCCCGACAGCGAGCCATTATCGACCCGGTATTGCGGTTGATAGTGCAGTTGCAGCTCGTGATGACGCAGGGCATCGCGCAGCTCATTGGTGAGGGTCAGCCGGTTCTTCTCGTGCCGGGCCATCGCCTCGGTAAAGAAGACGTAGTGGCCCTGACCGGCCCGCTTGGCCATGTGGGTCGCGGTGTCGGCCTGTTGCATCAGGACCAGATGATCGGTCTCGTTGCCGGAGAAGAGGCTGATCCCCACCGAGGCGCTGCAGTGCAGCTTGTGATCACCGATGTCGAACGGGGTGCGAAACAGCCCCATCAGCTCGCGGGCGAAGTGCTCCGCCAGAATTTTGGCGGTGACTTCCCCTTGCCCCAGCTGGGTAAAGAGCAGGGCAAACTCATCCCCCGAGATGCGCGCCTGCACCAGATTGTCCTGGGGCAGCTCCCTGAAACGCTGCACTACGGCCTGCAGCAATTGATCGCCGCAGGCGTGGCCGAGGGAGTCGTTGATCGACTTGAAGTTATCGAGATCCACCAGCAACAAGGCACCCCACTGGCCGTTGGGGGCGCTCAGGGTCTGCTGCAAAATCTGGTTGAGGCTGCGCCGGTTGTGCAGGCCGCAGAGATCGTCGTAGTAGGCGAGCTGCTCGATATGTTTGGCGGCCTCTTTTTCCTGGGTGATGTCGTAGAAACTGCAGATAAAGTGGCTGAGCTCCCCCCGCTCATCCTTGACCCCGTTCACCATCAAGCGCACCGGAAAGAGGTGGCCATCCTTGTGCAGGCAGCGCTCTTCCCCGAGCCAGAACTCCTGCTCGTTGACGGTGCGGCTGACATCTTCCTTGAGACGATCCCCGTAGTAGGTGGGGCGCAGCTTGCGAATGGAGTGACCGATCACCTCTACCTCGCCAAACCCGGTGATCCGGCTGAAGGAGTGGTTGACCTTGAGGATGATGCCGCTGTGATCCATCACGATCAGCCCATCGTGGGTATTGAAGGCCACTTCGGCCAGCCGCAGGGCGTCGTCGGCGGCGAGGCGCTTGAGCTCGATGGCGGCCCGCTCGTGCTGGCTGCTCAACAGATCCAGCAAATGCTCGGGCTCCGCAAGGGGGGTATCGAGCAGCAGGGTGATCTGGCCAATGGGGGCGCCGCTCTGGCCATGGAGCGGAATGCCGATATAGGTGTTGGCATTGAGGGCCAGCAGCCGGGTCGCCTTGGGATAGCGCACGGGCAGATCTTCCACATAGATGGCCTGACCATGCTGGAACAGCTCCTGAGCGGGGCCAGGGTCGAGCTGGATGGGTTTGAGGGTGGAGAAGATCTCCTCGTTGATGACGCAGCGGGGGATGATCCAGAGATCCTGACCGCGAGGCTGGAACTCGCCGATCCAGCCCACCCGGGCGCCGCTGGCGCTCATGGCCCAGCTCACCAGCGTCTTGCAGTAGTCGATGCCGGTCTGCTGGTGCAGCTCGGGCGGGAGGGCCAGCTCGGCACGGTGCTCTTCCGGTTGTGGCTGCCAGTGGCCGAGCAGCTGGGCGCTGCTGCGCACCAGTTGCAGCATCTCTTCGCTGAGCGGGGTGGGGTCGAGATACTCCAGACTCAGCACCCCGAACAGCTTGTCCTGCTCCAGCAGGGCGCCATCGAGGCGCGAGCGCACACCGGCACTGCTCAGGTAGAGGTGATTGCTCAGCATCGGCTGGTGGGCGGCTTCCGAGAAGCTCAAGGATTTGCGGGTACGCAGGGCGCGGATATAGCGGCTGTCGCCGCGAATGGGGTAGAGCGCCTCGACCCCCAGGGTGAACACCGGGGTGAGCTGCTCGCTGCCGAGATCGCCGTTGGCCTGATAGTGCCAGAGGATGAGCCGATCGGCCCCCAGACTCTCTTTAAGGGCCTCAAGCAGGGGCGCATACTGTTGCTGGCTCGCCATCTGGCTGAGGCGCGGCAGTTGCAATGCCAGATCGGCGATGGGCTCCTGACGAAGGGCCTGCAGACAGATGAGCCAGAAACCATCCTGCTCGTGGGCGAGGGCGATGTGCCACAACTGGTTGGCAAAGCGCACGGTGATCTTGCCGCCATGGCCGTTGGCCAGCAGTTGTTCGATGGGCTGGCGCAGGGCATCGGGCAGCTGGGCAGGCCAGGGGGCGCGCGGCTCGTCGAGCCAGTAGAGCGGGGTTTGCATCACGTCGGTCAGGGCGACCAGCCGTTGACTGCGCAGATCCAGACGGAAAAAGAGCGGCGTCTGGAGGGCAGGAGGAAGATGACTGAGTGCGGTAGACGACATGAACAAACAACATCCTGTTAAGCAACCGTCGGGGTTGCAAGAATACTGCAAAATGGTGTGAAACAAAATTTCATTGAATTCTAAATTAGAAAAGTCTAATTTATTGCCCATTATCATGTTTGAGGAGTCTTGCAGATGAAACGGATCCTGATTATCGGTGGTGTCGCGGGGGGCGCATCAGCGGCGGCTCGCGCTCGTCGTTTGAGTGAAGAGGCAGAGATCGTGATGTTCGAGCGGGGCGAGTTTGTCAGCTTCGCCAACTGCGGTCTGCCCTACCACATCGGGGGCGATATCCCCAATCGGGATGCCTTGCTGCTGCAGACTCCCCAGAGCTTCAAGCGCCGTTTTAACGTCGATGTGCGAGTCTTCCACGATGTGATCGAGATCGACAAGGCGGGCAAGACATTGCTGGTGCGCAACCTGCAAACCGGTGAAGAGCAGCGCGAGCATTACGATGTGCTGCTGCTGAGCCCGGGGGCGGCGCCGATCCGTCCTCCCTTCCCCGGCATCGACAGCCCCCATGTCTATACCCTGCGCAACATCCCGGACATGGATCGCATTCTGGCGGCCCTGCAGCACGATCAGCCGCGCCATGTCACCGTGGTGGGCGGTGGCTTTATCGGGCTGGAGATGATGGAGGCGCTGCATCAGCGCAAGCTGGAGGTCACCCTGCTGGAGCTGGCCGATCAGGTGATGGCGCCGGTGGACAAGGAGATGGCCAACATGCTCCATGCCCGCATCCGGGAAGAGGGGATCGACCTGCGCCTGCGCACCGGCCTCACCGCCATCGAGAGTCTGGTTCTGCCTGCCGAGAAGACCTCCGCCGTGCCCACCGCCAACAGCGGTGGCCTGCGGCTGACCCTCAATGACGGCTCCCATCTTGATACCGGCCTGCTGATCCTCGCCATCGGCGTCAAGCCGGAAACCCTGCTCGCCGCCAAGGCGGGGCTGGAGCTGGGCCCGCGCGGCGGCATCAAGGTCGATGCCGGGATGCGTACCTCGGATCCCTTTATCTATGCGGTGGGGGATGCGGTGGAAGAGATAGACTTCGTCACTGGCGAATCTGTGCTGATCCCGCTGGCGGGCCCGGCCAACCGGCAGGGGCGCATCGCCGCCGACAACATGCTGGGCCGCAGCGAAACCTACAAGAAGACGCAAGGGACAGCCATCTGCAAGCTGTTCGATCTGGCGGTGGCCAGCACCGGCCTCAACGAGAAGCGACTGGTGCAGTTGGGGCTGCCGTTCGAGAAAGTCTATGTCCACCCGGGCAGCCATGCCGGTTACTACCCGGGCGCACATCCGGTCAGCCTCAAGCTGCTGTTTGCCCCGGATGGCAAGATTTATGGCGCCCAGGCCATCGGCAAGGATGGCATTGACAAGCGCATCGACGTGCTGGCGGTGGCCCAGCGGGCCGGTCTGACCGTGTTTGATCTGCAGGATCTGGAGCTCACCTATGCGCCGCCGTTCGGCTCGGCCAAGGATGTGATCAACATGGCGGGCTTTGTGGCGAGCAATCACCTGAAGGGGGACACCCTGCTCTGCCACGTGGCCGAAGTGCAGGCTCGCAACCCTCACCAGCTGGTGGTGGATGTGCGCAATGGCCCCGAGCTCGACAAGCTGGGCCGCATTCCGGGGGCGCTGCATATCCCCCTCGACGAATTGCGTGGTCGCCTCCATGAGCTACCCAAGGACAAAGAGCTGCTTATCAGCTGTCAGGTCGGGCTGCGCGGCCATGTCGCCTGTCGTCTGCTGAGCCAGCACTGCTTCAAAGTGAAGAATCTCTCCGGCGGCTTCAAAACCTGGCAGATGGCCACCGCCGAGTAACCGTTTTATTTCTGTGCCTGTTTGCTCCTCTCCCTTGTGCGTGCAAGATGAGGGGCTTTTTGCCTCTGCTGTTCGCCCTTCTTGCATTCCCCCTCGTTGCTGCAATATTTCGACACACTTTTTTTCCTGCACCGGACAAAATTAACGTTTTGTTCAGGGGATGGGTGCTATAACCCCTGCCTCGTTCATGATGAACCGTGTAGTAGGGAGAGTGACATGCTGGATATGCTGATGGCCATTTGGCATCAGGATTTTGACGCCCTGGTTCAGATGCAGGCAGTGCCCCTGCTGATCAGTTGCCTGATGCTGGTGTTGCTGCTGGAGTCCGCATTCGTCTTCATGCCCCTGCCGGGTGACAGTCTGGTGCTGCTGGCCGGTGGGCTGGTGGGCATGGGGGTATTCGGCCCCGAGGTGACTCTCTGCTATTTGCCGCTGGCGGCGGGGCTGGGATCCGTGCTGGCGTACTGGCAGGGGCGTGCCCTGCAGCGCACTCGCTTTATGGAGCATATCGAGCGGATGCTGCCCCCCGACAGCCTGCCCAAGGCGACCCGCTTGCTGAAAAAGTACGGTTTTCTGGCGATGTTCTCCTCCCGCTTTATCCCGTTCGTGCGGGTCTTGACCCCCATGCTGATGGGGATTGGCCGCCTGAGCGTAGTGCGCATGTGCGTGGCCAGCTTTGCCAGTGCCTTTATGTGGGCGCTCACGGTGAGCTTGCTGGGCAAGCTGGCGATGAATACCCCCTTCTTCCTTCATCACAGCGAACTGTTGACCCGGGCGCTGCTCATCACCTCGCTGGTGCTGTTTCTGGCGGCCGTCATGGCCATCCTGTTTCGCTGGTTCAAAGGCGGGGCAAAAAACGAGACCACCCACGACTAGATGACAACCCTTGCCGCACTAAATCAGTGGGCAAGGGGGGTCTCGCGCTGCAGGGGCGCTGAATTGTGCCCATTCGGGTAATGAGCTTTGTGTCGGGTGAGCAGGATGCCTTATCCTGTTTCCAGCCACGCTGCGCTTGCAGCGCTCCAACTCGGGATGGAACCTATGCGCCTCTTCGACTCTCCCCCTGCTTCTCACCGCTCTAATGCCGGAACTGGCGCTCTGCGTCACCGCTGGTCGGCTCTGCTGCTCTCCGGATTGGCTGGTCTGCTGCTGGCCGGTTGCGGCCCCGACAAGCCCGCCAGCCAAGTACCGACCACAGAATCCACAGCCCAGCAGGAGGCAGGAGCGCCGAGTACAGTCGTGCAGGCCAATGCCCGCCAATATCGCGATGCCCCGGCGCTGGCGCTGGTATTCTCCGGCCCTCTGGCGCCCAAGGCAAATTGGCAGAGCTGGCTCGCGGTCCGCGAGGGAGGCAAGCAGGTGCAGGGGGAGTGGATCCTCGCCGACGATGGTCGCACCCTCTATTTCCCGAACGTCCAGCCCGATAAAAGCTATGAAGTGAGCCTCAAGGCAGGGCTGGGCCCATCCCCCCAGAGCTGGACCCTCAAAACCCGGCCGCTGGAGGCGGGAGCCTCCTTTACCGCCAGTGGCATGGTATTGCCGCTGCGTCAGGAACTTCGCCTGCCCATCAGCGCGGTCAATGTGGATGAGGTCAATATCGACTTCTTCCGGGTCGATGCCGAATATCTGCCCCGTTTTCTGGCGGAATATCGCCCCGGTGCCGGCATGGGTAACTGGGAGCTTGAACAGATCACCAAGCGGGCCAAGCGGGTATTCAGCGGCCGCTATGCGCTGGAGCTCGATGCCAACCGGCGCGAGACCCGCCTCATCAATGTGAAGGAGCCGCAGCTGGCCGAGGCTGGCGTCTACTTTGCGGTGATGTCGCCCCTTGGCAACTACGACTGGCGCAAGGAGACCACCTATTTTGCGGTGAGCGACATGGGGCTCAGTGCCCGCCGTTACCGCGATCAGCTGGAGGTGTTCGTCAGCTCCCTGGCCAGCGCCGACCCGCTCAAGGATGTGCAGCTCTCCCTGCTCGACGAGAAGGGTAACCGGCTGCAGGTGCAAACCACCGATCCGCAGGGCCATCGTCGCTTCGATCAGGTGCAGGGGGCCCGCTTGCTGCTGGCCGAACAGGGCAACCATCTGGCGGTGCTGCGCCTCGATGGGGCGGCGCTCGATCTCTCCACCTTCGATCTCGGCACCCAGCCCTGGCAGGCCCAGCAGTTGTATCTGTTCAGTGGGCGCGATCTCTATCGCCCCGGCGAGCGGCTCGACAGCGAGATTTTGCTCAAGGGGCAGGATGGCCAGCTGCTGCCCGGTATGGCAGTGGAGCTGGAGGTGAAACAGCCGGATGGTCAGCTGCTCGAACAAAAGCGGCTGCTACCGGATAATCTTGGCGCCGCCCACTACGGCCTGCGTTTGCCGGACGATGCGCCGCTCGGGCGCTGGACCATCAACCTCAAGACCGCCGCTGGTAGTCGTTTCGAGTGGCCCTTTTTGGTGGAGGAGTTTTTGCCGGAGCGGCTGAAACTGCAGCTTGGCAAGGGGCTGGATGGTGAAGTGACGGATCTGGACGCCTCCCTCACCCTGCCGCTGCAGGGGGACTATCTCTACGGCGCGCCGGCGAGCGCCACGAAGGCCAAGGCGGAGGTGAAGTTAAGCCGCGCCACCATGCCCTTTACCCAGTGGCAGGAGTTCACCCTAGGTGACGTGCTGCTTGCCGAGCAGGCCAAGGATCTTGAACCGCTCAATCTCACTCTCGATGCGCAGGGGCAGGGGACTTTTTCGCTTGCTGATGAGCTCGATGGGGTGCGAGCCCTCGGGCCGCTGGAGGTGGCCTATCGGGTGTCGCTCGCTGAGCCCGGTGGCCGCGCCGTCAATCGCAGCCGCACCCAGTATGGCTGGCCTGCAGGCAGCCAGTGGCCGGCGCTCAAGGCCGACTTCGTGGCGGATCGGGTAGAGGGGGGCAAGCCGCTCCCCTTCCAGATCCTCAACCTCGATGACAAGGGCCAACCGGTGGCGGGGTCGGTGAAAGTGCGCCTCATCAACGAGTACCGCGACTACTACTGGCACTACGCCGATGGGGAGGGGTGGAAGTACGAGTTCAACAGCCAGCCCTATCTGGAACAGGAGCAGACCCTGCAGCTGGATGGCAAGGGGCCGACCCCGCTCACGCTGCAACTGGCGGCGGGCTGGTATCGATTGGAGGTGGAGAACAGTCAGGGCCATCAATCGAGCCTGCGGGTGGAGATCGGCAGTTACGCCTGGGGCGGCGGTGGCGAGCAGGCGCGGCCTGACAAGATTGCCATCACCCTCGACAAGCGCGCCTATCAGGCGGGCGACAAGGCCAAAGTGACGCTGGTGGCCCCGCGCCCCGGCAAGGGGTTGTTGCTGGTGGAAGATGGCGACGGCCTGCGCTGGTGGCAGCGTATCGAGCTCAAGGGGGTCGGTGGCGATGCCAGGGATGCCCGCGGTGAGTTCGAGATCCCGGTCAGTCCTGAGTGGCAGCGCCATGACTTGCATATCTCGGCCCAGATCGCCGCGCCAGACAGCGCCTCCAAACCGGTCAGCAAGCAGCAGGGACAGAGCTTGCGCTCGGTCGGACTGGTGCCGCTCACCCTCGATCGAGATGCGCGCCGTCTGCCGCTCACCCTGAGCGCGCCTGATAAAGCGGTGCCCCTTACCCGGCTGGAAGTGACCGCCACCTCCACCCCCAACAGTCGGGGGCGGGTGGTGCTGGCGGCGGTGGATCGGGGCGTGCTCAATATCAGCGACTACCAGCCCCTCGACCCGTTCGAGATCTTCTTTGGTCGCAAGCGCTTCTCCCAAGATTTGTTCGACAACTACGGCCAGGTGATCCCGCCGCAGGATGGCAAGCTGGCCCGCCTCAACTACGGGGGTGACCGGGCGCCGCTGAAAAAGGGGGGCGCGCTGGAGAGCCGGGTCGAGATCGCCGCGCTCTGGAGCGGCGAGGTGAGTTTTGACGAGCAGGGCAAGGCGGTGATCCCGCTCGATCTACCCAACTTCAACGGCGAGCTGGCGCTGATGGCGCTGGCCTGGAACGAGCAGCAAGTCGGCGAGGCCGAGCGCGCCGTCAAGGTGGTGGCGCCCTTGGTGGCCGAGATTGGCTGGCCGCGCTTTGGCGCGAGAGGGGATGAGACCCGGGCGCTGGTGCAACTGCGCAACATGAGTGGCGAGGAGCAGACCCTCTCCCTTGCCTGGACCCTCAATGGCGGGCTGAAAGCAAACGGTGAGCTGCCCGGCACTCTTATCCTTAAAAACGGCGAGGAGCAGTGGTTGACCCTGCCGCTCACCGTGACCGGGGCAAGCGGCGTGGCAAGCTTGCAGTTGGCGGCCAGTGGCAAGGATTTTGCCATCAGCCGCGACTGGACTTTGCCGCTGCGCTCCCCCTGGCCGGCCGAGACTCGCCAGCGCTACCAGATGCTGGCCTCCGGTCAGCAGATGAGCTTTGCGCCAGCTGAGCTGGCCGGGCTGGATCGTGCCAACCTGCAGGGGCTGCTCAGCCTCTCCGGCACTCCGCCCTGGGATCCGGCAGCCCAGTGGCAGGCGCTGGCCGATTACCCCTATGCCTGTCTGGAGCAGACCTTGTCCCGTGCCTGGCCTTACTTGCTGACCACGGCCGATGAGCGGGCCGCCTGGAGCAAACCCGCAGAGGGCAAGAAAGCGGCGAGCGAGGCGGACGTGCAACGTGCCCTGTTGCAGCGGCTGCAGCGGTTGCAACTGCCCAGCGGCGGTTTTGGTCTGTGGGATGGTCGCTCCGACGAGGAGCAGTGGCTCACCGCCTATGCCGCTGACTACCTGCTGGCGCGCAAGGAGGTGGGCGACGTTGTGCCGGAGGCCATGCTCAATCAGGCGCTGAACCGGTTACAAAGCTATCTCACCGACAGCCAGTATGGCGAGCGCTGGAGCAGTGCCCCCGAGCACAGCCGGCTGGCCTATCAGGCCTACAGCGCCTATGTGCTGGCCCGGGTGGGCAAGGCACCGCTCGCTACCTTGCGCCTTATCTGGGAGCAGCAGGCCGATCACGCCCGCTCCGGTTTGCCGCTTTTGCACCTCTCGCTGGCTCTCTCGGCCATGGGGGATGAGCAGAACGCCGCCAAGGCCCTCAGCCGGGCGCTAGCGACCGAGCGCGGTGATGACTATCTGGGGGATTACGGCTCGCCGCTGCGCGATGAAGCCCTTGAACTCTCCTTGCTGCGCCAGCACAAGCTGGCTGCGGAGCGCTGGCCAGCCCTCAGTGCCAAGGTGGCAGATATCCTGGCCCATCGTCAGTGGCTCAGCACTCAGGAGCGGCTCGCCCTGTTGCGACTTGCCCGCGTTGACCCAGGCCTAGACTGGCAGGCAAAGGTCGCCTCATCCCTGGGCAGTGGATCCCTGAGCGGTTCGGCCGCCTTGCAGCTGGGCGCCCCCGAGGCGCTGGCGGCCAGTGCGGTCACCAACGAGGGCAAGGGATCCCTCTATGTGCAGCGCACTCTGATCGGCTACCCCGAACAGGCGCCGGCACGGGTCAGCAAGGGAATGAGTGTGACCCGCAGCTGGTTTAACAGCGATGGTCAGCGTTTTGACCCGGCCAAAGTGAAGGTGGGCGATCTGGTGGTGGTGCGACTCAACGTCAGCAGCGAATCGGCGGTGCCCGATGCCCTGCTGGTGGAGATGGTGCCCGCCGGCTTCGAGCTGGAGAACCCGGCCCTCGGCAACAGCATAAAGCTGGAAGAGCTCTCCATAGAGGGGAAACCGGCGTGGCAGAGCGAGTGGAACGACTACCTCAAGCATCAGGAGTTTCGCGATGACCGCTACACGGCGGCGCTGGATCTGAGCGAGGGGAGCAACCAGCAGCTGGTCTACCTGATGCGGGCGGTGACGCCGGGTCGCAATCAGGTGCCGCCGACCCAGGTGGAGGATATGTACCGGCCTGAACTGCGGGCTGTGGGTGAGGACATCCACGAGGTGCGTATCTCTGAGTAACAAACCCTCCCTTGAGCGGGTTCGCCCGCTCACTTTCTGGCAGCGCGGTTGGCTGAAATTGGGTCGCAGTGGCCACGCAGGCTGGCGCTGGCTTGGCGGTCTGCCGCGCTGGCTGCGTTTCTCGGTGCTGGGCGTTGTAGCACTGCTCCTGTCATTGTTGGCGCTGGATCGGATTTTCCCGCCGCCACCGCTCGACCCTGCCTACGCACGGGTGGTGCTCGACATGAAGGGGCGACCGCTGCGCGCCTTTGCCGATACCAGTGGCGTGTGGCGTTACCCTGTGACACTGGAGCAGGTCTCCCCCCGCTATATCGAGGCGCTGCTGGGCTACGAGGATCGCTACTTCTGGCGTCATCCCGGGGTCAATCCGGTGGCCATGGTGCGCGGGGTCTGGCAGTGGTTGCGCCATGGGCGGGCTGTGTCGGGCGGTTCGACCCTCACCATGCAGGTGGCTCGCCTTATCGAGCCCTACCACCGGAGCGTGCCCGGCAAGCTGCGCCAGATGGCGCGTGCGCTACAGCTGGAGTGGCACTACGACAAGCGCACCCTGCTCACTGTTTATCTCAACCGGGCGCCGTTTGGCGGCAATCTGGAGGGGGTGCAGGCGGCAAGTTTTGCCTATCTCGGCAAGAGTGCGACCAAGCTGACCTATGCCGAGGCGGCGCTGCTGGCAGTGCTGCCCCAGGCCCCCAGCCGCAACCGGCCAGACCGACATCCCGAGCGGGCCCGCGTCGCCCGTGACAAGGTGATGCAGCGACTTGTGGCGCAGGGTGTCTGGCCTGAACAGGTGTGGTTGGAGGGACGTATCGAGCCGGTGTTGGCCCGCGGTCACTTCACGCCGATGGAGGCTCCGCTCTTTGCCCGCCTCGCCGCTGACAATCAGACCGGGGCGCTGGTGCACACCACCATCGACGGCGATCTGCAGCGCTGGCTGGAGGGACGGGTGGCAAGCTACATTCGCCGCTTCCCCGAGCAGACCTCAGCGGCGTTGCTCTTGGTAGACAACAAAACCATGGCGGTGCGTGCCTATGTGGGCAGCGCCGAGTATGGCAATTTGCGCCGCCACGGTTACCTCGACATGGTGCAGGCGATCCGCTCTCCCGGCTCCACCCTCAAGCCCTTCATCTACGGTCTGGCCATGGACGAGGGGTTGGTGCACTCGGCTTCTCTGCTCTCCGATGCGCCGAGGCTGGGGTCTGACTATCGCCCCGCCAACTTTTCCGGCGCCTTTCAGGGGCCGGTGACCCTCGCTCAGGCGCTGCAGCAATCCCTCAACGTGCCGGCGGTGCAGGTGCTGGAGGCGCTGGGGCCGGACAAGCTGGTCAGCCGCCTCGACAATGCCGGGGTGCGGCTGGCCCTTTCCGACAAACCCAATCCGGCCATCGCGCTGGGGGCTGCGGGGATCCGGCTCGAGCAGCTTGTCGCACTCTACAGCTCGCTCACTCGACAGGGGCAGGTGGCGATGCCGGTCTGGCTGGCGGGGCAGCAGGCGGTGCCCCGCCCCTTGCTGAGTCCGGGTGCGGCCTGGATCATCTGGCAAATATTGAGCGCGCAGGGGCGGGCGGATCAGCCTTTTGCCAGCGAGGCGACCGGCCGGGTCAATCGACTGGCCTGGAAGACCGGCACCAGCTATGGCTATCGCGACAGCTGGGCCATGGGGGTCTCCGGTCGCTGGACTATCGGCGTCTGGCTGGGGCGCCCCGACGGTACCCCCATGCCCGGTTTTTACGGGCAGAGCGCAGCGGTGCCGCTGCTGCTCTCTGTCTACTCGCGGCTGGCTGACAACAGCCCCTTGCCGGCACAACCCAACACGGTGAGCGAAGCCGAGATCTGCTGGCCGCTGGGGCGCAAAATGAGCGCGACCCTGCCTGAAGCCTGTTTGCAGCGACAGAGCGCCTGGTTGCAGGAAGGGCGCGATCCTCCCACCTTGCCGGACCCCATGGACTGGCCCTCGCCACTGCGCCAGGTCGCACTGACCGTCGCGGGCAAGCCGACCTTGGCCCGCTGCCAAGATGCGGCGCAATCCAGTTTTCGAGCGCTCTGGCCGCTGTCGCTGGAGCCGTGGCGGTCCCCCGGCGAGCGACGACAGGCGCTGCTCGCCAGCGGTTGCGCGGGGGAGGGGCAGAGCGCCGAGCTGCAGGCCCCCATTCGCATCGTGGCGCTGGGGGAGGGCAACCTTATCCGCAGTCAGCGTTACCGGTTGCAACCCAAAGTGCTGGGCGGTGTCGGCAAGCCGGCCTGGTTTCTCAACGGCCAGCGGCTGCGCTGGGATGGGGATCAGGTGCTGAGCGTGGCGGGGCGCTACCAGTTGGTTGTGGTCGATGCAGCGGGCAACAGCGATCGTATCGAGTTTCGCGTCGTGCATCCTGACAGTGATGCCGGCGCCATCACCCGTTGAGCGTTTTGCCGACAGCCATTGAGGTGAATGTAATTAACTATTTGAAATGCATCAATATTTGATTGGATGAATTAATTTATGAATAATTACGAATTCATTCAAATCCAATCGGGAGTTCTCTTTTGCTGCGTGTTCTGTGTCCCTTGCTGGTGCTGATGAGTGCGGGTTGTGCCACAACCAATCATGGTGATCACCATGTTTATCCTGAACGTACCGGGTTCTATTCACCTTTCGAACCTGCTTCCGAGAGTTTTGTGCGTTGCTATCAGAAACAGTTTGCCTGTACCCCTGCCAATATCCGCCGTGACAGGGCGATGGAGGCGCGCAGGCAGGCGCAAGAGCAGGCCACTCACCGTGGTGATGATTGGTAGGCCGCAGATAACGAGAGGGGTTGGCAGATGCCAACCCCTTTTTCATTCCGCTGATTCAGCCAGGCTGGCGCAGATGACCGAGCCGGGTGAAGAAGTGCTGGCTCTTGCGCTGGTGAAAGTGGCTCTTCTTGATGGGATGGAAGATGAGATTGCTTTCGGGGTGGCTCGCCTTTAACTGGTGGATCATCGCCACGGCAGGCAGGCTGGTGCTGACCAGCGTGGTGAGTGGCATGCTGAGGGTCTCGGGCCCCAGCAGTTGATTGAGCCCTTGCTGAGCCTGCTCAAAGCGGGTCAGGGCTGCCGGATCGGCATAGCCGCTGCCCAGCATGGCTAGCAGGCTGTCGAGGGCAAGATGAAATTCGGCCAGCTGTTGGCGAAAGCCGCTGCGCCCGCGCAGGGCAATCAGCTCTGCAAACGGAATCTCGGCCAGGTGAGTGGGCACTTGCAACGGGATTTCGAGGTGGAAGCAATCCTGCCCGCCCCGGTTGTGGTAGCGGGATTCCAGCAGGTGGAGCAGGCGGTCGAGATAGTCGTGATCGGTAATGAGCGCCCCGTCATTGGCGAGTGCCCACTCACGGGCGAGACGCATGGAGAGCAGGTTGGCAAAGCGCCGTGCCATTCTGATCCCCCCCTCATCCCGGGTCGCAAAGCCGTGGGTCAGGCAAAAGCCGTGCAGCCGCTCCAGTCCGGCCTGCTCCGGGCAGAAGCAGTCGTGGTTGGCGCCCTGGCGCCAGCGACCAATCAGCTCCTTGTTGCCAAACACCTTGTGGCGTACGAAATCGGGGGCCACCAGGCCGCTGATCTGGCTCTCTAGTTGCGGGGTGATGGCGGCAAAGAAGGCGGCATCGGGCCGCTCGGCCAGCAGATCGGTCTGCTGCTGCAGGGTATCGAGCAGGGCGGTGAGACCGCTCTTTTCACTGACGGTGAAGACGAAGGCGAGCCGCTCCAGATAGAGCAGGGCAAATTTGAGCCAGAGCTCGTCGCGTACCTCCATGCCGGGGTAGTAGATATAGGTCTTCATCGGATCGGTCTGTTGTCAAAAATCTGGCGAGGCGCAGGGTCGGGAATATACGCAAGATTGCGGCCGCGCGGCAAACATTGCGTGGGGGAATGTGAGCAAACGCTCATCCAGTAGGCGCTGGCCACAAAGTTCTGATATAATTCGCGCCCTTAAATCAAGGCCACCCGAGTCAAAACCATGAAGTTCATTATCAAGCTGTTCCCGGAAATCACCATCAAGAGCAAATCAGTTCGCCAGCGCTTCACCAAGATGTTGCAGGGCAACATCCGCAACGTGTTGCGTCGCTTCGACGAAGATGCCCGCGTACGGATGGATTGGGACAAGCTGGTAGTGAGCTCCCGCAACGATCAGTTCCACGCCCAGTATCTCGAGACCCTGGCCTGTATTCCGGGCATTCAGTACTTCCTCGAAGTGAAACTGAGTAACTTCACCGATCTGCATGACATCTTCGAACAGACCCGTGCCGTCTGGGGTGATCGCCTGAAAGGCAAGACCTTCTGCGTGCGTGCCCGTCGCGTCGGCAAACATGACTTCAGCTCGCTGGAGCTGGAGCGTTATGTGGGCGGTGGCCTCAACCAGCATTGTGAAACCGCCGGGGTGCGCCTGAAAAAGCCGGACATCCAGATCAATCTGGAAGTGGAAAATGACGAGCTCTATATCATCAGTGCGGTGCACCACGGCATGGGCGGTTTCCCGATGGCCACCCAGGAAGATGTGCTGACCCTGCTCTCTGGCGGTTTCGACTCTGGTGTCGCCTCCTACCAGTTCATCAAGCGCGGTTGTCGGGTGCATTACTGCTTCTTCAATCTCGGTGGTGCTGCCCACGAGATCGGGGTCAAGCAGGTTGCCTACTACCTGTGGAACAAGTTTGGTGCCTCTCACAAGGTGCGATTCACCGCCATCGACTTTGAACCTGTAGTGGCCGAGATCCTCGAGAAGATCGACAACGGCCAGATGGGCGTGGTGCTCAAGCGGATGATGATGCGTGCCGCGGGTCAGGTTGCCGACTACTTCCAGATCCCGGCGCTGGTGACCGGTGAGTGTGTGGGTCAGGTCTCCAGCCAGACGCTCACCAACTTGAACGTGATCGACCGGGTGACCGACAAGGTGATCCTGCGTCCGCTCATCACTTGGGACAAGCCGGATATCATCAGTGAAGCCCGTCGCATCGGTACCCTGGAGTTCGCCGAGACCATGCCGGAGTACTGCGGCGTTATCTCCAAGAAGCCGACCATCAAGGCGGTGTTGTCCAACATCGAGGCGGAAGAGACCAACTTCGATTTCTCCATCCTGGACAAGGTAGTCTCCGAGGCCCGTTACCTCGATATCCGCCGCATCGGTGAAGAGACCGCCGCCGAAGTACAAGAGGTAGAGACGACTCAGGTGCTGGGCGCTGACGAGGTGATCCTGGATATCCGCTCTGCCGACGAACACGACGAGAAGCCGCTGGTGGTAGAAGATCGTGAAGTGCTGCACATCCCCTTCTTCAAGCTGGCCACCGCCTTTGGCGACCTGCCCAAGGAGAAGACCTATCTGCTCTACTGCGATCGCGGCGTGATGAGCAAGCTGCAGGCGCTCTATCTAAAAGAGAAGGGTTTTGACAACGTCAAGGTTTACCGCCCGTAAGCGTGGTTTACTCTGCCCACATAAAATCCGGCCAATGTGCCGGATTTTTTTATTTCACTGAGTGAGTCATGACCATCAGGGACAGGGGACCGGGGTGAAGGAGTCTTGCCCCTGGCAACGCCAGCCCATTTCCGCCTCCCGCATCTGCCACAGGTTGTCGCTGCGATAGAGAGTCAGGATGTAGATCATGTCGCTCTTGCTGCCATCGAGGGCAACCGAGAGCACCAGATCATTATCCAGCTGCTGGGCATGAATGCGACTGGGGGTGTCGCCATGCCCCACAAATCGCAGTGCCACCTCACGGTAGTCATTGACCCAGCGTTGTTGTTGATCACTGGCTTGACGTATCTGCTGGTTGAACTGCTGCACCGGCGCCGAGGCCAGTCGACCAAATACTACTTGAGCTTCGGCGTGGGCTGCCGTCACGTTCGCCAGGAGGAGTGTGGTAAGCATACCGATTTTGCGCATGAGAAGTTCCGGCTAACAACGACTGCTTCTATGACAACAGAAAAGCCTATTTGGTTCAACGCAAGGCCCACAGCGACATGATGGCGCTGTGGGCCTGCTCTCAATTGCGTTGCAGCGAGAAGGTTGGCAGTGACAGATGCCAGTAGATGGCGGCGACCCGCAGGCCAAACACGGCCGTCATGCAGATGAGCATGGCCGTTACCCTGTCCATGTTCGCCTCCAGGGCCAGGGTATAGAGAATGCCGCCGAGGATACAGGCGGTGGCATAGATCTCTTTTTGCAGCACCATGGGCATCTCCCGTGCCAGTACATCGCGGATCATGCCGCCGGCTACGCCGGTCATGGTGCCCATGATCACGGCAATCAGCCCCGGGGTGCCGAAGTTGAGGGCCTTTTGGGCACCAATCACGGTAAAGAGGGCCAGTCCGAAGGCATCGGCCACCGGCAGCACATACCAGGGCATTCTGCGGGGCAGTTTGACCATCCACATACCGATCAGCGCCGTCGCGATGACGACCCAGATATAGAGGGGATCGCGCACCCAGAACACAGGAGTGGCGCCCAGGATCATGTCACGGATGGTGCCGCCGCCGATGGCGGTCACTGCCGCCAAAACCATGACGCCAAAGCCGTCCATTCTGAGCCGGCCAGCCACCAAGACCCCTGAAAACGCGAATACCGCAGTACCAAACATGTCGCTGATGTAAACAATCTGCTCAACCAGTGTCTGCATGGAGAACAACTCACGCCAAATTGTTGATGGGGCCGCGATTTTAGGGGCTGGTGAGCCCAATCGCCAACTGTGCTAGATAAAATTGCGAGTCGAGACGGACTTTTTCTCACTGCATGGACCGGGTGAGTCTCGACTGTACCTGCTTGCCCCGTTGTTCGCGGGATTCGGGAGGTGACTCCTGTCATCTGTTTTGGCCCGATTTTTTCCTTAAGTTTCCCCCCGACCCGCCGATATATAAGGTAAGCGGCGTTAATGCGATGAAGCGTTGAAAAAAATGCTAAAGACATCCAAAAACGAGCCGTTAAATAAGACGCATCGGGCACAGAAAATAATAAAGCCTGAGCAAATAGAAGAGTAAATTTAATAGCTTAGGAGAATAGTTATGGCCATGTTTATCAACACTAACGTATCCTCGCTGAATGCTCAGCGCAATTTGACCAATGCGAACAAGTCGCTCGATTCCTCTTATACCAGACTGGCTTCCGGTCTGCGTATTAATAGCGCCAAAGATGATGCTGCGGGTCTGCAAATATCGAACCGTTTGACCTCCCAGATCAATGGTCTTGATCAGGGTAACCGTAACGCTAACGATGGTATCTCGGTTGCCCAGACTGCTGAAGGGGCGATGGATGAAGTCACCGGTATGTTGCAGCGTATGCGCACCTTGGCCCAGCAATCGGCCAACGGATCAAACAACTCGGACGATCGCACGGCCCTTCAGCAGGAATACGACCAGCTAAAGACCGAGATTAACCGTATTGCAGCCGACACGACTTTTGGTGGTCAAAAGTTACTGGATGGTAAATATACTGGCTCCTTCCAAGTCGGTGCCGATGCAGCACAAACAATCACCTTCAAGATGACATCGGCCTTTACCATCAGCGGTATTGCCAGTGCGACTAAAGACAGTGCAAAGATCGTCAAAAATACGGCGACAAGTTTATCCAAAGAGCCCTATAAGGTCAGCCTCACCGCAGGTACCGCCCTTAAGGCTAGTATGGTGAAGAGCATCACGGCGGCGAGTACAGCCCAACTGTCGATGGCCAACCTTGACTATATGATCAAGGCGGTGGACAGTAAGCGTGCTGAGCTTGGTGCGGTACAGAATCGTTTTGACTCCACTATCCGTAACCAGTCCAACGTATCGGAAAACGTCAGCGCAGCCCGTTCACGGGTCCGTGATGCAGATTTCGCTATCGAAACTGCCAATATGACCAAACAGAATATTCTGCAGCAAGCCGCCTCGACCATCTTGTCACAGGCCAACCAACGTCCGCAGTCTGCTCTGTCACTGTTACAGGGCTAATAAAAGAAAACAGGGCGGTTGTTCAGGCCGCCCTGGTCAAGAGATGGAACAAAGGGGTGTTCGGGTCGCACTCTGTTCTATCGGGAGAGATATAATCTCTACTAGTAATGCCAAGTGTTGTCCAGCTGTTCAGTTCTGTCACGCTTGGTCATATTCTCCTGAGCATATGCTCATTTTTAGGCCGGTTTACCGGCCTCTTTTTATTGTGTCGCCAAATTGACGTCACCCTGTCAGTTTAAAGCATGAACCATGCCAATACATTCCATTCCGTAAAATCAGGCCTCGTCTGATGTTGGCTGCTCGGCTATGTCGTTCAGTCTCCTTGCCCTATTGCCGCCTACCGGAGAAAACTTGCCGCTTTAGGCAACAATTTTCCTAAAGCTTGTCTCTGCGCTGCCGTTAAATAAAGTGAAGCAATCGAGGGGTGTTCGGAATCCAACGTTTGCACTACTGCGGGTGACCTGTTCGTTCAAACAGACACCCGCCTGAAGAGACGGGCATGTTCAACCTGTTCTTCAAACGGTGGGACGTCGTGTTGTTTGGACGACGCAACCTGCAGTCGCATGTTCTTCGGGAGAATTTATTATGGCCATGTACATTAACACCAATACATCATCACTGAACGCTCAGCGTAACTTGATGAATACCAACAAATCGTTGGATAGTTCTTATACTCGTTTGGCATCTGGCTTACGCATCAACAGTGCGAAAGATGATGCTGCTGGTTTGCAGATTTCCAACCGTTTAACTTCCCAGATTAATGGTCTTGATCAGGGCAACCGTAATGCCAACGATGGTATCTCTGTTGCGCAGACGGCCGAAGGGGCGATGGACGAAGTCTCTGGCATGTTGCAGCGCATGCGCACCTTGGCTCAGCAGTCTGCTAACGGCTCTAATAACTCTGATGACCGTACCGCTCTGCAACAGGAATACGATCAGTTGAAGACCGAAATAAACCGAATCTCCAGCGACACTACGTTTGGTGGTCAGAAGCTGCTCGATGGTAAGTACACAGGCTCCTTCCAGGTGGGAGCCGATGCTTCCCAGACCATCACCTTCAAGATGTCGTCGGCCTTTACCATCAGCGGTATTGCCGGTGTGACTAAGGGAAGCGCCAAAATTGTGGCCACTTCTGCCGGCTCCAAAGAGCCCTATAAGGTCAGTACCGCAGCTACTGCACTCGGCGCAAGCACAGTGAAGAGTATCACTGCGGCGAGCACGGCTCAGCTATCGATGGCCAACCTTGACTATATGATCAAGGCAGTGGACAGCAAGCGCGCCGAGCTGGGTGCGGTACAGAACCGTTTTGACTCCACTATTCGCAACCAGTCCAATGTGGGCGAGAACCTGAGTGCCGCCCGTTCTCGTGTTCGTGATGCGGATTTTGCCGTCGAAACTGCCAACATGACCAAGCAAAATATCCTGCAACAGGCTGCATCCAGTATCTTGGCCCAAGCCAACCAGAGACCTCAATCAGCCTTATCCCTGCTGGGTTAAGAGTGAGCAAAGAGATAAGAGAGGAGGGGCAATATGGCAAGTGAAATTGGAAACCCGTCATCGGTCACTCCTTCTTCTCTTCAGTCCAATAGCAAGAGCGGCCAGCAGGCCGCTCCTTTGCTTTCTGGTGTGCCCGAAGAGCAGCAGGTGACAGCGGGAGCCTCGATCCGAGATGGAGACAGAGTGGATCATGCAAGTCATCGACCCAACCAGCCCCCCATCGATGTGGAAAATGAGGTACAAAAATTGCAGGAATTCAGCCAATTACAAGGATGGACAGTTAGCTTTAGTGTAGAGCGGGACTTGGATAAAGTGGTTATTAGAGTTATGGATGCGGACACGCGTGCTGTGATCCGCCAGATCCCGAGTGAAGAGCTGCTTTCCATCAGTAAACGTCTTCAGACATTGCGTGAGACCGACGGTAGTTCGGGCTCTCGTAGTGGACTATTGCTGGATAACCAAATCTGAGTGTAGTGGGAGGAGGGAAATCAATATGGCGAGTATTACTTCGGCCGGCGCAGCTTCCGGAATCGATTTGGAATCGATCATCTCAACCAGTGTCGCGGCCAAAAAGGCCCAGTTGGAGCAGCCACTAATCAAAAAAGAGACGTTCGCCAAAGTCTCTTTGTCTGGGGTTGGGCAGCTTAAGTCAGCGATCGCCTCTTATGTGACCACGCTCAAAGGGATGACAAAGAGTGATGCTTTTAACAAACGCATGATTTCTGTCACCCAAGATAAGGATAACCCTGTACTGAAGGTGGAGAGCAAGACGGGGACATCAAATGGACAATACAATATAACAGTCAATAAATTGGCTACGACCAGCAAGTTTGCAGCGGTTTTTAACACCGCGACAGATCCACTGGTGACTCAAGACGGTACTTTGACGTTCAGTGCCGGTACAAAAACGTTCTCGGTTGACGTCAAAGCCGGTGACAATCTGGAGAATATTCGAAAGCGCATTAATAATGATGGTGACAATTTCGGCTTGAGTGCCAACGTCATCAAAACTTCGGATGGCAAGGTGAAACTCATCATGGATTCCGGTATCAGTGGTGACGGCAAAGATATGACGATAAGCGGGTCGACAGGGGAGTTGTCGAGTTTTGCATCCTCTCTCACTGCTGGCAAAAACCAGTCAGCAGGCAGTGCCGAAATCGATGTCGATGGTAACAAACTCACCAGCGATACGAATACGTTTGATGATACCATCATGGGGTTAAAGATCACGGTTCTGCGCACATCGGACAAGGACACCTCCAACAACCTCAAGCCAAACAAGGTGGATATATCCACAGACAAGGATGGGATTAAAACTATTCTCAAAAGTTTTATTGATGGCTATAACGCGCTGGTCAGCAAATCTAACGAGTTGGGCAAACGCAACACTGTCGTGTCGGGTGTACAGAAAGATGATGGCGGTGCTCTGGCCGGAGACTCTATGCCGCGTACAGTCGTCAATCTCATGAGCAGTACAATAACGGAAAAATCAAGAGCTTCCAGTGAGCTGTCAACCATTTTTCAGATGGGTGTCAAGATGGACAAAGATGGAGTACTGTCGCTTGATGACACAAAATTTAATGATGCACTAAGCAAAAATTATGAACAAGTGGTGGCGTTGTTTAGTGGTGATGACGGTTTAGCAAATAAATTGGCTGGACAATTGGATGTTTATTCAAAAAGCGGCGGGCTTCTCTCCAAAAGGGAGGACGGGTTGAACTCGCAGTTGCGTGAAGTTTCTCGTAAGAAAGCCGATACCACCACTCAGATGGCTAAGTATGAAGAAGCATTGCGAATTCGCTATGGTAGTCTGGATACTTTGCTGGCAAAGCTGAACAAATCAGCCTCTTATCTCAATATGCTGAATACTAAATAGGGAATAAATAACTTCCTTTGATTAGTCAAGATGGAATGAACACATGTATAAGAAAAGCCTTAAAGCCTATACCACGATGAATTTGCAAGCGGAACTGGCCGTCGCCGATCCACATAGGGTGATCCAGTTAATGATGCAAGTGTGTCTTGAGCGTTTAGCACAGGCAAAAGGGTCGATAGAGAGACGTGATTTTGAAGGGAAATCTATAGCAATCTCCAAATCTATGGCCATTATCAATGGTTTGCAAGACTCTTTGGATATGAGCTATGGCGAAGTTCCAGAACAACTTGCTATGTTGTACGACTACATGAAAGAGCGCCTTCTGGATGCAAGTAAAGATATGGACGTAGCGGCGATCGATGAGGTGGCCAAGTTGATGATTACTGTCAAGTCAGGTTGGGACAGTATTCCATTTGAAGAAAAAAGTGCTGCGCTATCAAAGATGAAAGGCTCATAATGTCAATTCAATATCTGATAGAATTAACCTCAGCTATTCGTGATGCTCTTGTAAGGGATGATTTTTTTGAGGCAGATGCACTCATGGACGTTCGTTTGAACTTTTTGATGGGAAGTGATCTCAATCTCATGAAATTACAGTCATCATCGACCGATATGGCGTTACTTTATGAAGAAGAGTCACGACTCAGAACAACCCTTAATACATATCATCAAGAAACCAAGGCTGAGCTACTGTCTTTAATGACAGTGAGCAAGGTAAGAATGACATACGACTCCAGGAAGCAGAGTGATGAGTGATAAGCATTTAATTGAAGCGGAAAATGAGCTTTCCAGACTGGCTATGCAAAGTGAGCAGGAAAAAGCTATGTTTGTCACTCTTCCGGCGCGTTTTAATGAAAACATGACTGCTTTTGAAATGTTTTTCCCTCATCTCCATGCTGAGTTAAAAGATTATGTGCCAATGCGTCCCTTCCGCTTTTTTTGTAATGAAAATGGCGAGCCAAATTTACTTTGGACAGATAGCAACGAGGCTTTGTATGGTGACTCACCCTATGAGTTGGCCAAAGCCCAAGTTGAGAGTGTCTTATCACAAAGCACTCTTGGTGTAATGAATTTAAAAACCAGTGAAAATTATTTTAATCAAATTCATGATGAGTATCTGAACAAAGTAATTGATTTGTTTAATGAACGCCGAGATTCATTGAGTCTAAATAACAACCTTCCTGTTTCGATCCCTATGATGCTGATGTTTGGTGTCGGTCTTGGTTATCAATTGGGTTATCTTTACGAAAAACATAAAATAAAAAATTTATTTATTGTTGAACCTGATACAGACTTATTTTATGCTTCTCTTTTTACTTTCGACTGGGCTCCATTATTGCAATATCTTGATGACAATAACCTTGGCGTTCATATTTTTGTGGGTAGTGATGAAGATAATATAGTTGAGGATTTAAACACGGCAATTAATAAGAGGGGGGCATTTTGGGCAACCAGCGTATGTTCATTTTGGCATTATCCATCAGATAGGATTTCGAGCGTCATTAAAAAGGTTGAAAAAAAATTCCACCTTACAAGGCTGGGGTGGGGGTTCTTTGATGACAATATATTAGCGTTTTCGCATAGTTATGCCAACATTAAAAACAAAGTGCCTTTTTTACATGCTAATAAAAAGGTTGTCGATGATGAAGCACAACATCCAGTTTTTATTGTTGGGAATGGACCTTCTCTCGATAAGTCGATACCGTTTATTGTTGAACATCAACAAAAAGCAATAATTATCGCATGCGGAAGTAGTGTTAGCGCCTTGTACAAGGCCGGGATAAAACCTGATATATTAGTCGCCGTAGAAAGAACAAAGAGTACAGCTGATTTTTTGGCTACTATGAATGCGCCTGATTATTTAAGAGACATTCTATTTTTGGGTGCTGATGTACTGCATCCTGATTGCTTTTCATATTTTGAACAGTCGGCAATAGGATTTAAGCCTTGTGAACCGATGCATATATTGCTTTCCACCATTGGATTGATTGATGATATCGCTTTTTTATCCTGTGTGAATCCTTATGTTGGCAATACAGGGTTGAGTTATGCGGTAACATTGGGCTTTAAAAAACTCTATATGTTTGGTATTGATAACGGCTATCGCTCGAAAGAACATCATCATTCTAGGTTGAGTTCTTATTTTGATGAGAATGGAAATGTGATTGACAAGCTTAAGGATGCGGTCACTTCATCAGGAGAGTTACTTGTTCCTGGGAATTTTGGTGGCGAAGTAATTTCCAATCCAATATTTAGTCTGGCTATCAAGCAAATGGAAACGTTGCTGTGTATGGCTAAAGATGTTTGTTGTTATAATATTACGGATGGGGCGAAAGTAGAAGGTGCAATACCGTTAACCTTGGATGACATTTATATAAAAGAGCCTTCATGTAGTAAAGATAATATTGTTGCTCATATTAGACATGATTTTTTTACCCCGTTAAGTATTGGTGATGCTGAGTTGGGTCAATACATGGGGTTTGAAGTTTTTAATAAATTGATTGACTTGATGGTAGGGGAATGGGAAAAAGTAACCATTAGCCATGATGACATCATTGAATTGATGCAAAGGCAATATAACTATTTATTGTACATCATGACGACCAGCGAGAGGCACCTACAGCGAGTACTCGAAGGGTCAATGAACTATTTCTTTTTTGTGATGCTTAATGCGATTCACTCTATTGATTTAGACCAAGAAAATGAAGCTGATCGCGCCTTTGTGAGCGAAATGATAAACGTGTATATTGATTTTTTGCTGAAAACTAAAGAAAAGTACAAATATGCACTTTGCTCTAGTGATGAGTCATATTATGAGTTATTGAATCATTTTAGAAAAAATTAACTGTACAGATCTAGTTATCACCTGACACCGGCCTCAAACCGGTGTCTTGGTTATGCTACTTTAGTGCGCACTTCCTTCGGTATCAATTTCAGTTTAGTGGGGCGTTGTTTCCCAAATCAGCCATCAGGTCACAACTTCCCCAGCCCCAAGTGACCGTTACACTCGGGGCTTTCTGACAGGCAGACCAAGGGTGTTCAATTTGTTGATTGCACCAACATACGCCATCACTTCCCCGACCTGACCGTTGTATATTCGCAGACTGATTTTGCCCGTCATCAACTGCTTGAACCGATACATCGCAGTTTCCGCCAGCGAGCGCCGGTGATATCCCGACATCTTCTTCCAGTGCGCCAGCCCTTCCTTGCGCATCACCAGCACCGCCTCATTTCTCGGATGTCCCTTTTCCCATAACCCCGCGTTCTTGCGAGGCGGGATACAGGCTGTCGACCCTTTGCGCGAGATTAGCTGATGGCTGGCTTTGCTGTCATAGGCACCATCCGCATAAACACGTCCCAGCTTGCGCCGCAAAGGGTTGAGCAAGGTCGGCAACACCTCGGCATCATGGACATTTTCCAGCGAGACTTCCGCCGCCACGATATCGTGAGTGGCTGGGTCTACCGCCAGATGCAACTTGCGCCAGATTCGCCGTTTCTCAGCGCCGTGTTTTCTGACCTTCCACTCGCCTTCCCCAAATACCTTGAGGCCAGTTGAGTCGATAACTGAATCGCCCCTGGTTTTCTAGACACTTTGTTGCTGAAAAATAAACTGCCTTTCAAACTCTACCGGCGACAACCCATCATTGGAACCATGGCGCCTGATTGGGTTGTAAAACATTTCGATATAATCAAATACGTCGCTGCGGGCTTCGTCTCTTGTCGCGTAAATCCTGCGCTTGATCCGCTCCCGTTTGAGCAACTGAAAGAAGCTCTCGGCGACAGCGTTATCGTGACAGTTGCCACGTCGGCTCATGCTGCAACTTAGGTTGTGGGCCTTCAGAACGTCCTGCCATTCACCACCGGTAAACTGGCTGCCCTGATCCGAGTGCACCAGTACCGGCTGCTTGGGCTTGCGCCGCCAGACGGCCATCAAGAGTGCATCCACCGCCAAGTCTGCCGTCATGCGTGGCTTCATCGCCCAGCCGACGATCTGGCGAGAGAACAGGTCGAGCACCACCGCCAGGTACAGCCACCCTTCTTGAGTGCGGATGTAGGTAAT
>NZ_JAPDCD010000018.1:0-91124 GCF_027705695.1 Aeromonas sp. QDB62
AAAGACAACAAGCCAGCCTTGAATCTTACATCCGAAGAGCAAGCCGTGATAATGCTGGCTTAAACCGATCTCAGGTTGAATAGATAGCGTTTGTCGGGTTGCTGTCGGGTGACCGGCACCTGTCTGCAGTGTTCACAGGCGGTGCTTGAAAACGGCAGAGATGATGATGTTAATCTGTTGATTTAAAAGGAAAGTCAGGTTTATGTCAGGCATCTGTCGTGTCGTTTGTCACATCTGAGCCCGTATGCTGGCCCTGTCAATTACCACAAGGAGTTCGAGATGATCGTCAGGAAGTTGAGATTGCAACGGGGTTGGTCCCAGGATCAGTTGGCGACGATGACTGGTTTGAGTGTTCGCACTATCCAGCGGATCGAGCAGGGGCAGCAACCCGGACTGGAATCTCTCAAGGCCCTGGCCTCCGTCTTTGAACTCGATGTGGCTCAACTGGATGGGTCAGAGCAACAGGAGCGCGAGATGAGAGGAAGTGACACTATGGGTCAGGATGCGGTGCAGGTATCGGCCGAGGAGCGGGCTGCCATGCGCTATGTGGAGGCGCTCAAGGGCTTCTATCACCATGTCGCCAGCTATGTGGTGGTGATCTGCGGGCTGTTTGTCATCAACTACCTGAGCAATCCGGAGTACATCTGGGCCTGGTGGCCAGCACTGGGGTGGGGATTGGGGCTCGCCTCCCATGCCATTCGGGTATTTCAGCCCTTCAAGCTGTTTGGCCCGGAGTGGGAGCGGCGCCAGATCGAGAAGCGGCTGGGGCGCAAGTTGTAACGTCATCCACCGGAAAACAGAGAACATAAAACAGCAAGCCCGGCAGGTTGCCGGGCTTTGTTATTGATGCGGGTCTTGGCAATCCGTGCGGTTGCGACCGCCTGATTGCTGCGTAGCCTCTAGCTGGCGTGAACCGGGCAGGGGGTGGCGATCAGGGCATCATCTTCGTAGCGCCACAAGGTGAGGCTGTTGCCCCAGACGCAGCCGGTATCGAGTGCCTTGATATCGTTCTTGCCGGTGTTGCCCATCAGGGCGGCCCAGTGACCGAACACCAGAATGGGGTCGTCCACGTGATGCTCCCGCTGTTCGAACCAGGGGCGCAGCCCCGGAGTCGACTCCTTGGGCCCCTTCTTGCATTTGAAGTCGAGACGACCATCGAAATAGCAGAAGCGCATCCGGGTGAAGGTGTTGATGATGTAGCGGTAGCGGTCGATCCCGACCAGATCATCTTTCCAACCATCGGGCAGGTCGCCATACATGTTGTGCAGCAGCCAGTGGTACTGATCGCCGCGCAGCAGGCTCTCTACCTCGCGGGCGCAGTTGCGGGCGGTGCGGGCATCCCACGCGGGGGAGATACCGGCATGCACCATCATGATGGGCAGATCAGGATGTTCGGCCAGCAGCGGGCGGTGGCGTAGCCACTCCAGCAGTTCATCCCGATCAGGGGCATCCATCAGGCTCTGCAGCTTGTCTTTCTTCTTGAGCGGCGCGACGCCATTGGCGACCGCCAGCAGGTGCAGGTCGTGGTTGCCGAGCACGGTGACGGCGCGGTTGCCCAACCCTTTGACGAAACGCAGGGTATTGAGGGAGTCCGGGCCGCGGGCGACCAGGTCGCCGCAGAGCCAGAGTACGTCTTTGTCGGGATCGAACGCGGCAAGATCCAGCAGACGGCGCAAGTCGTCGTAACAGCCCTGGATGTCACCGACAAAACAGTTCGCCATGAAACCTCAGTTGATAATATTGGGGATGGCCAGCGTGAAGGGGGCGATAGGCGCCTCGAACTGCTGACCAGAGCCATCTTGCAGGGTATAGCTCCCTTCCATCACCCCGAGCGGGGTCGCCAGCGGCACGCCGCTCTGGTAGCGGTAGGTATCACCTTCGGCAATGACGGGTTGCTCCCCGACCACGCCCGGGCCTGCCACTTCCAGCATCTTGCCATTGGCATCGGTGATGAGCCAGCACCGGTGCAGCAGTTGCACCGGGCCGGGCCCCAGATTCTCAATCTCGATCAGATAGTGAAACTGGTAAGGGTCTTGGGAGCCCGCCACATACACGGGGTATGGGCGGATCTCGATGTGCGGGTGAGCCACAGGATCAGGCCTGTTGCTGATCCGCCAGCCAGTTGGCGATGATGACGAACTGCTCGAGGGAGAGGTTCTCCGGGCGCAGGTTGCCATCGATACCAAGCTCGGTCAGCTGGGCGTCGGTGATGAAGTTGGAGAAGCTGTTGCGGATGGTCTTGCGACGCTGGCCAAAGCCCTCGGTACAGACGCGACTCAGGCAGCGCATGTCTTTCGCGACCAGAGTCGGGTTCTTGTGGGGGATCAGGCGAACCACGGCAGAGTCCACTTTCGGCGCCGGTTTGAAGGCGCCCGGGCCCACTTCCAGCACAGGCACAACCTGGCAGTAGTACTGCACCATGACGCTCAGACGACCATAGGCCTTGCTGCCCGGGCCGGCACACATCCGCAATACCACCTCTTTTTGCAGCATGAAGTGCATGTCTTCAACCCGGTCGGCAAATTCGCACAGGTGGAAGATGAGCGGGGTGGAGATGTTGTAGGGCAGGTTGCCGAAGATACGCAACGGCGGCTTGCCTTCACCCATCAGGGTGCCGAAGTCAAAACGCATGGCATCTGCTTCGATGACGGTCAGTTTGTCCTTGAGGGTCGGGTGCTCGCGCAGGCGAGCGGCCAAGTCCCGGTCAAGTTCGACCACGGTCATTTTGTCCATCTGGGAGGCGACCGGCTCGGTCAGCGCGGCCAGACCCGGACCGATCTCCACCAGATTCTGACCCGGCTGCGGGTTGATGGCGGCGACGATCTGGTCGATCACATAGCGGTCGTGCAAGAAGTTCTGACCGAAACGCTTACGGGCCGTGTGACCCATGTGCACCTTATTGCTCTGCACCTTACTGCTCATATCTTTTTTTCTCTACCATCTTGATGGCGTGGTTAATCGCGGTGATCAGGCTGCCCGAATCCGCCAGGCCCTTGCCTGCCAGATCCAGCGCGGTGCCGTGATCCACCGAAGTGCGGATGAAGGGAAGCCCCAGGGTGATATTGACCGAACTGCCGAAGCCCTTGTATTTGAGCACAGGCAGCCCCTGGTCGTGGTACATGGCGAGTACCGCATCCGCATCCTTGAGGTATTTATCCTGGAACAGGGTGTCGGCCGGCAGGGGGCCGACCAGATCGATCCCCTCCTGGCGCAGCGTGGCCAGAGCGGGTTCGATCACGTCAATCTCTTCACGTCCGAGATGGCCACCTTCCCCGGCATGGGGGTTGAGGCCGCAGACGTAAATACGGGGTTTGGCGATGCCAAACTTGGTGGCGAGATCCTCGTTGAGGATCCTGATCACCTTGCCGAGGCGATCCTCGGTGATGGCCATTGCCACATAGGCCAGCGGAATATGGGTGGTCGCCAGCGCGACCCGCAGCCCCTCGGTTGCCAGCATCATCACCACATCGGCGGTGCCCGACTGCTGGGCAAAGAACTCGGTGTGGCCGCTGAACGAGACCCCGGCCTGATTGATGATCCCCTTGTGCACCGGTCCGGTCACCACGGCGGCAAATTCGCCGCTCATATTGCCATCGCAGGCGCGTTGCAGGGTTGCCAACACATAGGCGCCATTGCCTTCGTTCAGCTCGCCTGGCACCACGGGGGCGCCGAGGGTGATCGGACAGACGGTCAGGGTGCCCGCCCGCTGCGGATGGGCAGGGGCGGCGGTATCGTAGGGCTCAAGCTCGATGCTGAGCCCCAGCAGGGCGGCCCGCTCGCGCAGCAGCGCCGGATCGGCAATCACCACCAGCTGGTGGGGCCAATCCTGCTGGGCAATCTGCAGCACCAGATCCGGGCCGATCCCGGCCGGTTCGCCCGGGGTAACGGCAAGGCGACGGCAGCTCATCAGCTACCAGCGCCTTCGATCTGGATGTAGGCCTCGTCACGCAGCTCATCCAGCCACGCCTGGGACTCTTCGACGAAGCGGCGGTTGTAGATCAGCTGGTAGGCGCGCTGCTCCTGAGCCTTGTCGGTGGCATCCTGGCTGCGGCGATCTTCCACCTGCACGATGTGCCAGCCGTGGCTGGTACGGAACGGGGCACTGATCTGGCCCGGTTGCAGACGGTTGACCATGTCGCGGAACTCCGGCACATAGACGTTGGGATCAGACCAGCCCAGTTCGCCACCTTGCACCGCAGAGCCCGGATCTTCGGAGTACTTCTCCGCCATGCTGGCGAAGTTGGCCTTGCCGCTCTTGATGTCGTGCAGAATGCCGTCCAGCATCCCCTTGGCCTTCTCTTCGCTCAGGATGATAGAGGGTTTGATCAGGATATGGCGGGCCTTCACCTCGGTCTGCATCACTTGCTGCTGACCCTTGGTGTCGAACACCTTGACGATGTGCAGACCGGCGCCGGAGCGCAGCGGGCCGACGATGTCGCCCTTCTTGGCACCCTGCACCGCTTCCGCCATCAGGGTCGGCATCTCTTGCGGGCTCATCCAGCCCCAGTCGCCCCCTTCCAGCGCCTTAGGACCGTTACTCTCGGCAATGGCCAGTTTGCGGAAGTCGGCACCTTGCTTGAGGGCGGCCAGAATGCGCTCGATCTTGCTCTTGGCGGCATCCAGCTGGGCGGCAGTGGGGTTGTCCGGCAGGGCAATCTGGATATGGCCGACGTGGTATTCGTTCTGCTGTTGACCCTGTTTCTTCAGGATCTCCACCACCTGCTTCACCTCCTGCTCGGAGATGTTGATACGGCGGCGCACCTGGTTGCGGCGCACCTCGTTCATCAGGATCTCGCGGCGAACCTCTTCCCGATACTGGGCATAGGTCATCCCTTCACGGGCGAGCTGGGCACGCAACTGATCCAGGGTCATCTTGTTGTCGGCGGCGATGCCCTGAATAGCCTGTTCCAGCTGGGTATCGCTGATCTTCAGCCCCTGGCGATCCGCCAGTTGCAGTTGCAGGCTCTCCTGGATCAGACGATCCAGCGCCTGTTTGCGCAGGGTGGCGTCGTCAGGCAGGGACTGGCCGCTCTCCTGGGCGGAGAGTTTTACCTTGTTGACCAGTGCGTCCTGTTGACTGGACAGCACTACGTCCTTGTTGACCACGGCCAGCACCTTGTCCATCAGCTCGGGTGCAGCCAGTGCGGCTTGGCTCATGGCGCCGAACATTCCCGCGGTCAGCAGGGCAATCAGGGTCTTTTTCATATCCATCTCTCAAGGCTGGGCCAGCATCATTGCTGGCCTTTCAGATTAAACGGGCGAACATAGGGCAACAGCTCGGTATCCAGCGTGACACTGCGGCCACCGGTACCCACGCTGCCAAGTCCCTTCATTTCAAACTGCAGACCAATGACTTTTTCCGAAGTGGGGGTCAGGGTGACGTTGTCCGGCTGGTTGTGCCACTCCAGGCTCATGTTGATACTCCAGCAGCAGGAGTCGTATTTGACACCGATCTTGCGGTCAATGTTCACATCCTGCTTGATATCACGGTAGTAACCACCATACATCTGCCACTGATCGGCGATCGGCGCCATCACTACCAAACCCGCCTGGCTCAGATCTTCCGCCAGCGCCATATTGGTCGGATTACGGTAGTCCAGGTTGCCATCCTTGATGTAGCGGTAGTTGACCTGGGTGGTCAGCTTGCCGGTCCGGTACTCCACCGCACCGTTGCCTGCGGTAAATTCACCTTCCGAGGTGTCGTACTGGGTGCCCGCATGGGCGAACCACTCATCGGTGATGCGGGCATCCCCCTCAAACGACAGCAGCGAGCGGGCGTTGGTGCTTTCCGGATCGGACGGGTAGAGGCGCACCTTGGGTGGCGTCATCTCGAAGGCCTGGGCCACCGCCAGACGCAACCGCTCATCACCCGCATTGTCATAGACCCGGCTGGTCAGGCCAACGGTGATCCGGTTGGCATCACTGATGCGGTCGAGACCGGCAAAGCGGCGATCGCTGAACAGGCTGTAGTAGTCCTGACGGGTGGTGGTGGAGTCGTAGATCCCGATCTCGTCCTGATTTTTGTAAGGGATATAGAGGTACTGGAACTCGGGTTCCAGGGTCTGGGTACCCTTGCCATCATACCAGTCGAGCGGCCGATCGAAGTTGACGCCCCCCTTGAGGCGGAAGGATGGCAGGGTGCGGGTAATGGTGCCGTCTTTCAGGGTCAGCTGTTTGCTGTCTGCATCGGTGAAGCGGCTGCGGTCCGTATAGACCAGATCTTTGGGCACCTCCTGGTTGTAGGAGGTAAACATCAGTTTGTACTGGCTGGTCAGGTAGTAACCCGGCGCATCCACCAAGGGGACGGTCAGGGTCGGTGCCAGATGCAGACGGGTGGCGGTGTAGCGTTCACCGGCCTGCTGGGTAGTGGCACTGCCGCTGTCATAGCCAAACTTGGTCAGCTCGCTGTTCCAGGCCAGATCGAACCACTTGCCCTGCTGGAAGTAGTTGTGGTCGATGCGCGGCAGCATCTCGTGGGGCAGCAGCGCATACGGACTCAGGATCTGGTAGCGGCGCACCTCGGAGGTAAGGTTCCAGTTGTGCTGGTAGTAACCGGCGGTAAAAGATTGCTGCAACTGGCTGTCGACCTGGGTGCCTACTTGCGGGCTGAAGTCGTTGAAGTAGTTGTAGTCCTTATCCCGCACCTGGGTGTAGTCGATGCCAAAGCGCAGTGAACCATCCATCAGGGTTGAGCCGTGACGGACATTCATCAAATAGCGATGGCCATCGGAGAGGTACGGAGTGCCGGTCGCAGGGTTGGTGAAACTAGAGTTGCCCGCGGCATACTGCTTGTCATCCGCCAGATTTTCAAAATAGAGGGTGCCGGTGTGGGCGGGGTCCGGCATGTAGCGGAACTCCACCTGCTCCATCAGGCCGCGCTTGTCCATAAAACGGGAGGTGATGGTGGCATCGTAGTTGGGAGCAATGTTCCAGTAGAAGGGCTGGGTGATATCCATGCCGTTGCTGGAGCTTTGCTTGTAACCCGGGTAGAGCAGACCTGTCTTCCGCTCATCCTTGATGGGGAAGTTGATATAGGGGAAGTAGAACACCGGATAGTCATAGAGCCAGAGGCTGGCGTTCCAGGCTTCGCCGAACACCTCTTTCTGGTCGATGTCGATGCTGCCCGCCTTGAGGGTCCACACTTCCTGACCGGGGGGGCAGGTGGTGTACTGGGCCCCCTCCATGGTGATGTTCTGGTTGTTGTTGGTCATCACCACGCGTTTGGCAAAGCCGCGTACCGGTGAGCCATGCACCTGATATTTGCCCTCTTCCAGTTCGGAGTTCTTGGTATCCAGGTTGGATTTGAGGGTCTTGTCGCTGGTGACGGTCACCTGACCGTCGTTGTAATAGATGTTGCCGATGGCGATGACATCCCGGCTCTTCTGGTCGAGCTGGGCGTAGTCGGAGTCAAACTTGCGAACACCCTGACGAACCTTGACGTCGCCTTCATAGACGGCGGTGCCGCCCTGTTTGGCCTCGAGACGGTCGGCATCAACCTCGACCGGCTGTGCGTTGGCCTCCTGATCCGATACAGGCTTCTCTATCTTGGGAACATAGTCATAGCAGAGACTATCGAGAATGCCGGTGGCTGGCGGCGTTTCGAACGGGGCTGCCTGCACCACCATTGGGGCGAGTGCGGGGGCCAGGCTGATAGTCAGGGCGATGGGATAGCGGTACCCCAGTGTCCATTTGGTCATGTGAAAGACTCGTGCAATCCGTGATAGATACGGTTGATCCAAGGCATGCATTTTACGACAGGTTTCATCGAGTTGACATTGCATGTCATTGCTTTATGTTAGCCGGCAATGATAAAGCATTATTGCGGCCAGGGCTAACAGCCAAGTGCTGCTTTCCACCTTGGTCTTCTACTTATGCACGATCGCGATTCCCTGCTATTGCAGTGGGCACGCCGTATTTCCGGCGATGCCACTCTCACGCTTACCCTCATTTCCGGTGATGCCAGTTTCCGCCGCTACTCTCGTGGTGGTGGTCTGGTGTGGGTGGATGCCAATCCGAAAACCGAAAAAAATCATGAATTTGTTCGTAACGCTGCCGCCTTGCAGGCGCGTCAGTTGCTGGCGCCAGAGGTCAAGGCGGTGGACTACGAACAGGGCTTGCTGGCGGTCACTGACCTGGGCGATACCCAGCTGATCAGCTGCCTGAATGAACAAAACGTATTGGCCTGGTATGGCAAAGCCATTGATCTGCTGCCCCGACTGGGGGCGGTCGAACTGGCGCTTGAGCCCTTCGATACGGCTTTTATGGCACGGGAGAACAGCATTTTCCCCGAGTGGCTGCTTGGCCATCATCTGCAACTGACCCTGAGCCATGAAGAGCAGCAGTTGCTGGACGAGACCTTTGCCTGCCTCACCGCCTGCAATCTGGCCCAGCCGCAAGGGGTGATGCATAGGGATTTCCACAGTCGCAACCTGATGGTGTGTGGCGGTGATACCCCCGAGAGCAGCCGGCTGGCCATCATCGATTTTCAGGACATGGTCATCGGGCCCCTGAGCTATGACCTGGTCTCCCTGCTCAAAGATTGTTACGTGCGCTGGCCGGATGAGGTGATCGATGAAGGGATGCGCCACGGTTTTGCCACCCTGCAACAGGCGGGGCTGCTTGGCGAGCTCGATTATGCCAGTTTCCGTCGTGGTGCCGACCTGACCGGCATGCAGCGCCACCTCAAGGCGGCCGGGATCTTCACCCGGCTCTATCATCGCGACGGCAAGTCCGGTTATCTGAAGGATATTCCCCGCACTCTCGGCTACGTAGTGGATGCCTGTCGCACTCACGGTAGCGCCTATCCGGTACTGGCCCGTTTTGGTCAGTGGCTGGAGCAGGTGGTGTTGCCCGGGATAGCCAACGCTGGAGTGAAACCATGAAGGCGATGATCCTGGCCGCTGGCCGTGGCGAGCGGATGCGCCCGCTGACCGACCTGCTGCCCAAGCCGCTGCTGGCGGTGGGGGGCAAACCGCTCATCGTCCACCATATCGAAAAGTTGAAGTCAGCTGGCGTGACCGAGCTGGTGATCAACCACGCCTGGCTCGGCCACAAGCTGGTCGAAGTGCTCGGTGATGGCAGTTCGCTTGGGGTGACCATCCACTGGTCAGCCGAGGAGAGTGCGCTGGAGACCGCGGGCGGCATAGTGCAGGCGCTGCCACTGCTGGGCGCAGACCCTTTTCTGGTGATCAACGGCGATACCTGGCTCGATCTCGATTATCACACACTGGTCAGCCAGCCCCTTGGCGATGATCTGGCCCACCTCTGGCTGGTGCCCAATCCGCCCCAGCATCCGAGCGGGGACTTTGCCCTGCAAGGAGGGCGAGTCATAGATACGCCAGCGTTTACCTTTAGCGGGGTCGGACTATATGATCCGGCTGCCTTTGCCGGTCTCGCGGGCGGCGCCCGTAAGCTGGCGCCGCTGCTGCGTGACTGGATGGCGCAAGGGCGGGTGGGCGGCAGCCTGCTCGCTGGCGAGTGGCGCGATATCGGCACGGTCGATCGACTGCGCGAGCTGGATGACCAGCTCCAGGCCCGCACTCATTAACTTCAAGAGGTCTTGAACCATGCGTATTTGGGGTAAGGTGCTGGGCGCCTTCTTCGGTTTTCTGCTCGGCAATATCATCGGCGCCCTGATTGGCCTGTGGATTGGCCACCGTTTCGACCGTGGCATGGGGCTGCAGGGGGCGTTTCGTCGCGGCCCGAGTCAGGCGCAGCAAGCCATCTTCTTCCACGCCACCTTCTCGGTGATGGGTCACATCGCCAAGTCCAGTGGTCAGGTGACCGAGCAGGAGATCCGGGTTGCCTCCAACCTGATGGATCGGATGCGGCTGGTGGGCGAACAGCGTGCCCGGGCGCAGGAGTCGTTCCGTCTCGGTAAAGAGGCCGACTTCCCGTTGCGCGAGACCCTGGCCGAGTTTCGCCGTGCCAGTCTGGGGCAGCGCGACATTCTGCGCTTCTTCCTCGAGGTGCAGTTACAGGCGGCCTTTGCCGACGGGCGGGTAGAGGAGGGCGAGCGCGCCATTCTGCACACCATTGCCGACGAGCTGGGGTTCAGTCGCATCGAGCTGGCCCGCATTCTGGCGATGGCCGAGGCGCAGATGAACTTCTTCAATCAGGCCCATGGTCAGTATCAGGGGGGCAGTGCGGGTGGCCAGCAGTATCGGCAGGAGCCGCCCTCTGCGGATCGCCTCAAGAATGCCTACCAGTTGCTTGGGGTGAGCGAGAGCGACAGCGATCAGGATATCAAGCGCGCCTACCGCAAGGAGATGAGCAAGCATCACCCGGACAAGCTGGCCGCCAAGGGGCTGCCGCCTGAGATGATGGAGATGGCCAAGGAGAAGACCCAGGAGATCCAGCAAGCCTGGGAGTGGATCCGCGAGGCACGCGGCATTCGTTAAGCGCCAAAGCCTGATAGACCTGAACAGCAGACAATAAAAAGCCCCGCAGCAGTGCGGGGCTTTGTTTTGTTGTTTTATCCGGGCTGGCTTACTTGGCCGGAATGGCTTCCAGCACGTGCACCAGCAGTTGCCAGAAACGCTCGACTGCCGGGATGTGCACCTTCTCGTCAGGGGAGTGAGCACCACGGATGGTCGGGCCGAAGGAGACCATGTCCCACTCCGGATAGGCGCTCTTGAACAGACCGCACTCGAGACCGGCGTGGATCACCATGACATTGGGCATGGTGCCAAACAGAGTCTGGTAGCTGTTGCGCACCAGCGCCATGACGGGGGAGTCCACGTTCGGCGCCCAACCCGGATAGGCACCGGTGAATTCGCAGCTGGCACCCGCCAGGGTGAACAGGGAGCGGGTCATCTGCTCGATGCTCTCGCGGCCGGAATCGATCAGGGAGCGGATCAGGCACTGGACGTACACTTCACCATCCTGAGTCTTGATGACCCCCAGGTTGGTTGAGGTTTCGGTCACGCCGGGCATGGCATCGCTCATGCGCATCACGCCGTTCGGGCAGGCCAGCAGGGCATCCAGCAGGCGTTGCTGCAGGGAGACGCTCATCAGCTTGGCCGGTTTGGCGGCGCCGTTGACCAGCAGGGTCAGGTTCGGCTCGGTGGCGGTCAGTTCGGTCTGGTAGATACCGGTATAGCGGTCAACCAGCGCCTTGAACTCGTTCACGCTGGCGGCGGGCACCAGCAGGGTTGCGCGGGCTTCGCGCGGGATGGCGTTGCGCAGGGTGCCGCCGTGGATCTCGGCCAGACGAATACCCAGCGGCTCGGCTGCTTTGAGCAGACGCACCAGCAGCTTGTTGGCGTTGCCACGACCGCGATGGATGTCGCAACCTGAGTGACCGCCACGCAGCCCTTTGACCGCCAGCTCGAACGCTTCGCCTTCGCTGGCGTCAACCAGCTCGAGCGGGAAGCGGATATTGGCATCCACACCGCCAGCGCAGCCCATATAGACCTCGCCATCCTCTTCGGAGTCGGTGTTGAGCAGGATTTCGCCCTCCAGCCAGCCCGCTTCCAGACCGAAGGCGCCGGTCATGCCGGTCTCTTCGTCGGTGGTCAGCAGCACTTCCAGTGGGCCGTGCTTGATGGTCTTGTCAGCCAGCACCGCCAGGCAACCGGCCATGCCGATGCCGTTGTCGGCACCCAGAGTGGTGCCACGGGCAGTGACCCACTCGCCATCCACATAGGCATCGATGGGATCGGTCGCGAAGTCGTGCTGGGTGTCGGCGTTGGCTTGCGGCACCATGTCGATGTGCGCTTGCAGCACCACGGCTTTGCGGTTTTCCATCCCCGGGGTGGCCGGTTTCTTGATGATGATGTTGCCGACCTTGTCCTGCTTGACTGCCAGACCTTCTTCCTGTGCCCACTGAATGATCCAGGCGCTCAGTTTGGCTTCATGCTTGGAAGGGTGGGGAATGGAGCAGATCTGTTCGAAGAAATGCCAAATCAGTTTGGGAGAGAGAGAGCTAAGCTGTGCCACGTCGGGACTCCTTACCAGCACGGAATAAACAGGGCCCCATCAGCGGGCCGGGGAAGAGGGTAACGATAATACAGTCAATCACACAAAAATGTGAGCAATCAGCGCAAATCGCAGGCAGCTTGTGCTGGGCCATGGCAACCAGGCAGTACGATCGTCAGGTTTGGACGACGCTGGCCGGTAGAAAAGAAATTATGTGACCGATCTCACAAAAAAGTTGAATTTAACGCGCCGACTGGTAAATTAGCTTCCGTGGTTCGCCACCCGTCAGGATGACGATGAAAGCCTCCAGGGAACCGAAGCAAAGCAAGTGCGCCTCCATGGAACCGAGTGTTCGTTCAAGGATTTGAGCCCGCATTAAAGGTACGTAACTTGTTAAGCAATCAGGAGTTTCAATATGCCAGGCAGCAACTCAACCTATTGGTTTGCCCCGTCTTTGTATACCCAGGGTTTCAGCTACCCTAACCCCTTCGTCACTCGTCGCTAAGACGAGCTGCCTGACCGGGCAGAGGCGAGAAAGCAGCAGGTGCGTGAGGTCAAACCTCCCCCTGCTATTTTTTTATCTGCGATTTGCCGCTACGCCCATTTTGATGTCATTAGCAGCAGCGACAGATTGGTCGTTTGGCTCTCTTGATGTGCCAAATGGAGAGGTTGATGCCGATTTTTCCTGAATTTGGCATACGTTTGCCAGGCATTTTCTCTGTAAACGGTGCTATCATATCGGCCCAACAGCCTGTCCGCGGTTTGGACACATCATCGAACCGATCGCCGGATACGCCCATCTTGCTTCCATTGTTATCAGATTTGCTGCCGAGGCTCAGCCCTGAGGCAGCCGAAGTGCAATCTGAATTCAGTCGGGCAAGGGCCGCCATTTGCTGGCATCCGCAGGGAAATCTGCGGGTGTCATTATTTTAAGTGATTGTTTTTATATAACTATTTGAGATCGATAACATGCCGAAAAAGTTCTATGTGTCGTGGGACAACCTGCAACGTGAAGCTCGTCGTCTGGCCCGTCGTCAGCTGCCTGTCAGCCAGTGGAAAGGTATCATCGCGGTCAGCCGTGGTGGTCTGGTGCCCGCTGCCCTGATGGCCCGTGAACTTGGCATTCGTAATGTGGAAACCCTCTGCATCTCCAGCTATGACCACGACAACCAGCGCGAGCTGGTGGTCGTGAAGGCCGCCACCACAGCCGGTGACGGCGAAGGCTGGCTGGTGGTGGAAGATCTGGTGGACACCGGCACCACCGCCAAGGCGATCCGCGAGCTCTACCCGAAAGCCAAGTTCATCGCGATCTTCGCCAAGCCGATGGGCGAAGCGCTGCTGGACGATTTCGAAGTGGCGATCCCGCAGGATACCTGGATCGAACAGCCGTGGGATATGGCGCTGGAGTTCGCCACACCGATCTGCGACGAACAGTAACAGGATCGGAATTTGACGTTCACTGCGTCAATTGGCCGCACGCGGCAAGAATGGTTTCACAGGGCTCCAATTAGGAGCCCTGTTTTTTTGTCTATCAATCTGTTGCGGGGTGGCTGAGTGGCGCTAAAAGTGGTTAAGATGGGCCATTGCCTGATATGAATGAGACACTATCTTGGACTTGAACGACGACCTAAACCTGACCGAACAGCTCTTTACCCGCGTCAAGAAGGTATTGGAAACATCCGAGATCTCCAACTCCAGTGCGGCTGATCTGGCGGAGGCCGCGTCAGACGAGATGTTTATCGACGGCTCCATGTCAAAGAGCTGGTATCGCCTGCTGCGCCGACCCTCCTGGGCCTGGCAGGGGGCTGATCCGATCGAGGTGGAGCAGACCCTGGCCCGCATCGCCATGGCGACGGGGGAGCGCACTCACGACTGCTATCTCGATACCATCAAGGGCTATGTGCCCGGCAACTGGATCTACGAGTGGAGCCAGGTGGCTGGCAACTACTTCAAGCAGGGCCGCGAGCTGCGCGAGCAGGGGGATGCCGCGGGCGCGCTGAAACAGCTGCTCAAGGCGGTTCGCTACTACTCCATCGCCAGCTATCCCCATCTCAAAGACGACGAACTGGCGGATCAGGCCCAACTGCTCGGCAACATGGCCTATCGCGAGGCGGGTCGGCTGTTCAAGGTGCCGCTCAAAGAGATCCAGGTGCCCTTTCGCGGCAAGAATATTCAGGGTTATCTCCACCTGCCGACCACCGACAAACCGGTGCCGCTGGTGATCATTAGCGGCGGGATCGACTCACTGCAGCTCGATTTCCTCAACTTCTATCTCAAGCGACTCGAACCCCATGGCATCGGCATGCTCTCTCTCGACATGCCGGGTATCGGCTATGCCGAGCATTGGCCGCTGGTGCAGGATACCAGCCGACTCCATCAGGCGGTGCTGCACTACCTCTCCGAGGTGGCCTGGGTCGATCATCAGCGTATCGCCATGGTGGGGATGCGTCTGGCGGGGAATGTCGCCGCCAGATTGGCCTTTATCGAACCGTTCAAGCTGCGTACCGTGGTCTGTGTCGGGGCCGGGGTCAATCAGGTGTTTACCAATCAGGAGCTGTTTGCCAAGTGCCCGCGCATGATGCGGGACAGTCTGGCCAACCGGTTGGGGGCCGATGCGGCGCAGTGGGATGGCATGCGCACCAAGTGCCAGGTATTTTCACTGAAAACGCAAGGATTACTGGGGACTCGCACCTCTGTGCCGATATTGAGTATTGGACACAAGCGAGATTTTATTTGTCCCGAGCAGGATGTACGGGCATTGGCGGCGGCCAGTCGTAACGGCAAGGCCATCGTTTTCGACAAGCAGCCTTTGCTGGAGGTGTATGACAAGGCGCTGGACGAAATCGTCGAGTGGCTGAAACAGCATTTGTGTACCTGATATTGCGCTAAAAAACTGACGCCATCCCGAGGTGGCGCGGCTTGTTTAACAGGGAGGTTAACATGTCTGAAAAAGTGACCTACAAGCGACTGCTGCGGCAGTTTGCTGCCATTGGCCCCTATTTGCGCGAAGATCTCTGCGAAGAGGGGCGTTATCGTTTCGACTGCCTGTCGGTCTGCGTCAGCGCCAAGCCGGCGCCGGACAAACGGGAGTTCTGGGGCTGGTGGCTGGTGCTGGAGCAGGACGATCACCATTTCCGTTATCACTATCAGCTCGGTTTCTACAATGCTGACGGTGAGTGGCTGGACAAGCCGATCCCCAAGAAGCACCAGGTCGAGGTGGAGCGAACCCTCAACCGTTTCTACAAGCTCATCAGCGACAAACTGACGGCATTGGAGTGCCAGCTGGTGCCTGCCGAGCAGGTCACCAACGAGTTGAGCGTCACCGCAGCCTGATCCCTGATGCCCGGCAAGCCGCGTTACGCTGCTTGCCGGGCCATCAGTCAGTTATTTTCCACTCCGCTCGCAACAATCAAGGCCTTTTCCCCCATCTCCCCACCTCGGCGTTAATTGCCTTGCAGGGCTCCATGGCCGTGGGTATAAAGATATTCCTTACTTTTTTAGCCTTTATGCTCCCATGGAAAACAGAACCATAGTCGTCAAGTTGGGCACCAGCGTGCTTACAGGGGGGTCTTCCCAGCTCAATCGTGCCCATATGGTCGAGCTGGTCAGACAGTGTGCGGCCTTGCACCGTCACGGCCATCGGGTCGTGGTCGTCACATCAGGGGCTATCGCCGCCGGGCGTGAACATCTGGGCCACCCGCCACTGGCGCCAACCCTGCCCAACAAGCAGATGCTGGCGGCGGTCGGTCAGACCCAGCTTATTCGGGTATGGCAGGATCTGTTCAACCTCTATGGCCTGCATATCGGCCAGATGCTGCTGACCCGCGCCGATCTGGAGGATCGCGAACGCTACCTCAATGCCCGCGACACCCTGCGTACCCTGCTCGATCACCGGATCATTCCGGTGATCAACGAAAACGACGCGGTGGCGACCGCCGAGATCAAGGTGGGCGACAACGACAACCTCTCCGCCCGTGCCGCCATCCTGGCCGATGCGGATCTGCTGATCTTGCTGACCGACCAGAAGGGGCTGTTTACCGCCGATCCGCGCACCAATCCGGATGCCCAGCTGATCGAAGAGGTGCAGACCATCGACGATACCCTGCGCTCGCTGGCGGGTGACAGCGTCAGTGGCCTTGGCACCGGCGGCATGGCTACCAAGCTGCAGGCGGCCGATGTGGCGCGCCGTGCCGGGGTCAACGTGGTGATCGCCACCGGCCAGATGCCGGAGGTGATCGGTCGTCTCGCCAAGGGCGAGCGGATCGGCACCCTGTTCCCGGCGCTGGCTTCCCCGCTGGAGGGGCGCAAGAGCTGGATTTTGGCAGGCCCACCCCCTCACGGCGAAGTGCAGGTGGATCAGGGGGCTGTCGCCGCCATGAAGGATAAAGGTTCCAGCCTGCTGCCCAAGGGGATCGTCGCGGTCAGGGGCGACTTCATCCGGGGCGATGTGGTGCGCATTCTCGATCCCAAGGGGGTTGAGCTGGCGCGCGGCATCTGCCGTTACGACCATCTGGAGCTGGAGAAGCTGCGCGGTGTTCACTCGGATCAGATTGAGCAGGTACTGGGCTATGGATATGGTTCAGTAGCCATCCATCGAGACGATATGGTGCTGCTCTGAGTGGATCGGTGTTAGCAGCCCAGAGCCAACGATGGCTACGGGATCTGTGGGCTATCCACCGAGATAATAGGGTGCTGCTCTAATCAGGGCGGCACAGCATGAATAAAAGGGAACCGAGATGAGTCTGGAGAAAATGGGGCAGGCGGCCCGTGAAGCCGCCTATCAGCTGGCCACCATCAGCACGGCGCAGAAGAATCGGGCGCTGGCCGCCATCGCCGACGAGCTGGAGGCGCGAAGCGAGCAGATCCTCGCGGCTAACGACAAGGATATCGCGGCTGGCCGTGAGGCCGGCTTGTCAGAAGCCATGCTGGATCGCCTGCTGCTCAATCCGGCCCGGCTGGCCGGGATCGTGGCCGATGTGCGCAAGGTGATCACGCTGGACGATCCGGTCGGCGCCGAAATGGATAGCCGGGTGCTGGAGAACGGCCTGCGGCTCTCCCGTCGGCGGGTGCCCATCGGGGTTATCGGCGTCATCTACGAGGCGCGCCCCAACGTCACCATCGACATCGCCAGCCTCTGCCTCAAGACCGGCAACGCCAGCATACTGCGTGGCGGGCGCGAGACCTTCCACTCCAATCTGGAGCTGGTGCAGGTGATCCAGCATGCGCTGGTCGCCTCCGGCTTGCCGCAGGCGGCGGTGCAGTACATCGACAATCCGGATCGGGCGCTGGTCGGCGAGTTGCTGCGCCTCGATCGTTATGTGGACATGATTATCCCCCGCGGCGGTGCCGGGCTGCACAAGATGTGTAAGGAGAACAGCTCCATCCCGGTCATCATCGGCGGTTTTGGCATCAGCCATATCTTCGTTGACGAGAGTGCCGATCTGGTGCGCTCCCTGGCGGTCATCGACAATGCCAAGGTACAGCGTCCCTCCGCCTGCAACGCCCTCGATACCCTGCTGGTACACGAGAAGGTGGCTGCCACCTTCCTGCCGCAGCTGGTGGCGCTGATGAATGAACGCAAGGTGACCCTGGTGGCCGCGGCCAACGCCATGACTCTGCTGGTGGGTGCCGACAACCTGTGCGAGACGGGGCCGGAAGATTTCGATACCGAGTGGCTGGGGCTGACCCTGGGGGTCAAGCTGGTGGCGGATGTCAACGAAGCGCTGGCTCATATGCGCGAGCATAACGCCGGTCACTCCGATGCCATCCTGACCAACGATCTGGCCAACGCCGAGCGTTTCGTCAATGGCGCCGGTTCGGCGGCGGTCTACGTCAACGCCTCGACTCGCTTCACCGATGGCGGCCAGTTTGGACTGGGTGCTGAAGTGGCGGTCTCGACCCAGATGCTGCATGCCCGCGGCCCCATGGGGTTGACCGAGCTCACCAGCTACAAGTGGGTGGGGCAGGCCGATTACCTCAGCCGGGCCTGATAAGAGGCTGTTTCACATACAAAAATGCCGACCACATGGTCGGCATTTTTTTCACTGGTATCGCGTCGATACCATGTAGTGCGCTATCGCTCGGGGTCATTCCCCCTGATAGAGCACCTTGTCACCGGACTTGAGCACATAACCCTTCCAGGGGAAGAGGATGTAGTCGCCACCTTGCCAGGACCAGTTGCCTTCCGCACCCTGACGGGTCAGCGCAAGCAGCTCGCCGCTTGGCAGATGCAGTTCGGCCTGCGTCTGGTCAGCGTTGAACAGCACGAAAGCGCTGCTGGTTTGGCTGGTATCGGTCGGGTTCAGTCGTACGCCCTGTTCAAACAGGCGCACGCACTGGTTGGTCAGTGGTGACCACTGGTAACCGGCACTGCCGATACAGCCGTGGCTGTCGCGATCACTGCCTGGCATAGTGCCTGTCATAGGTTGCTCCGGTGCGCTGCAGGCGGCCAATAGCAGAGAGGCGGCCAGCAGAGTCAAGGTTCTCATGATTACTCCTGCTTGTCTTCGAGATGATCCCGTTCAATGACGATGTTGGAGAATCCCAACTCTTTGAAGTAGTTCTCTTGGTAATCCTTTACGCTTTTCTTGTCACGGCGACAAACCTGAGCCAGCTGGGCCTCCATGGCGTGGAAACTGGCGAGATCCAGCCCTTCGGCAGCGGCGATGGCGTCGTAGATGCTGCGGAACTTGTCGTTCGCGTAGCCGATCTCTTTGGCCTGTTTTTTATAGGTATAGGTAATCTTAAAGGCCATCTTGCCCTTCCTTCTTCGATTTGGCTTGCTTGCGCTGGATGTAGAGGTAGAGGCTTTCGACCTTCTCCCGAGCCCAGGGGGTCTTGCGCAAGAACTTCAGGCTGGACTTGATGCTGGGATTATCGGTGAAGCAGCGGATATTGATCTGCTGCCCCAGCTCTTCCCAGCCATAGTGCTCGACCAGCGCGGTGACGATCGCTTCCAGGGTCAGCCCGTGCAGCGGGTTGTTTTTCTGCGCCGGGGTCGGCAGTTCAGCGCTCATGCCTGCTCCGCCAGTTTGGCAAAGGGTTGACCCATGCGGGTGGTGACCCCGTTGGCCAAGTGAGGCTCGAAACCGGCCAGCATGCCTGGGCCAAACAGGCAGACCACGGTGCTGCCCAGCTTGAACAGGCCCATCTCGGCGCCTTTTTGCAGGGTAATGGCCTCGTCGCCGGTGTAGTCCCAGCGCACCACCTTCTTCTCTTTGGTTGGTGCAATATTGCCTGCCCAGATGGTTTCGATGCTGGCGACGATAGTCGCGCCGACCAGCACCAGCGCCATCGGGCCGTGCGGGGTGCGGAAGGTGGCCACCACCCGCTCGTTGCGGGCAAACAGGTTGGGCACGTTCTCGGCGGTGAGCGGGTTGACGGAGAAGAGATCCCCCGGCACGAACACCATGCTCTCCAGCACGCCGTCCAGCGGCATATGGATGCGGTGGTAATCCTTGGGCGCCAGATAGATGGTGGCAAAGTCGCCATCCTTGAACGGCGCAACCAGATCCTCATAGCCACCCAGCAGCTCGCGGGCGCTGTAGTCGTGGCCCTTGGCCTGAATGATGCGGCCCTGCTGGATGGGGCCGAGCTGGCTGACGGTGCCATCTACCGGCAGTGCCAGAGTCATGGCATCGTCAACCACCGGGCGGATGCCGGGCTTGAGCTCACGGGTGAAGAAGGCGTTGAAGCTCTTGTAGTGGGCCGGACTCTCATGCAGCGCCTCGCTCATGTCGACCTGATACTGCTTGATAAAGGCTTCGATCACTTTGGTCGTGAGGTTGCCCGCTTCGGCCGCGGCAAACTTGCCGATCAGACGGGAGAGGGCGTGCTTGGGCAGACAGTATTGACCGGCAATTTTCAGGTTGTCAGTAATGCTCATGTTCATCATCAACGTAGGTTTATTAGGGTCACAGGCGCGCCTGTTGGCGACCGTGACGGGCTTCCTGCATGGTTTCCAGGATGCGGTGATAGTTGTGGAAGCGATCGGCGCTGATGGCGCCACTGTCGACTGCCGCCCGCAGGGCACAGCCGGGATCGTCCTTGTGGGTGCAGTCGCGGAACTTGCAGCCACCCAGATAGTCGCGGAACTCGATAAAGCACCAGGTGATGCGATCGGCTTCCAGATGCCAGAGGGCGAACTCGCGGATCCCGGGGGAGTCGATCAGATCGCCGCCGCTCGGGAAGTGGTAGAGTCGCGCCGTGGTGGTGGTGTGCGTACCGAGTCCCGAGTTTTCGGAGATCTCGCCGGTGAGCACATCCAGCCCCGGCATCAGGGCGTTGGTCAGGGACGATTTGCCGACCCCTGACTGGCCGACGAAGATGCTGATCTTGCCTTCAAACTGGGCCTTGAGCTCATCGAGCCCTTCGCCGCTCTCGCAGCTCACCAGGATCACCTGATAGCCAAGCTTGCGATAGGGTTCGAGCTGGCGCTCGATGCGCTTGCGCGCCGCGTCATCCAGCATATCGACCTTGTTCAGCACGATGAGCGGCTGGATCTCCACATCCTCGGCGGCCACCAGATAGCGGTCGACGATGTTGGTGGAGAACTCGGGCATCACCGCCGAGACGATGATGATCTGGTCGATATTGGCGGCGATGGGTTTGACCCCGTCGTAGAAGTCCGGCCGGGTCAGTACCGAGTGGCGCGGATGCACCGCCTCGATGACGCCCGCTGTCGCGGCATTGAGGCCGGGACGCCACACCACCTTGTCGCCGCACACCAGACTGCTGATGCTGCTGCGACGCAGGTTGCTGCGGTGGATGGTGCCATCGACCGCTTCCACGTCTGCGTGCTGACCAAAACGGCTGATCACCACCCCTTCGATGGCTGGGCCAAACAGGGTGTCATCCACCACAGTGGAGTGATCTTTTTGCAGCCGCCGTTCGCGGTTGGCCTGGACGCGCCTTTGTTGACCCAGATTGAGTTTTGCTTTCTTTGCCACTCGATTCGCCAGTTTATGAACAGATCCAAAGCCAGTATGATACATGCAAATTGGCAAAATTCCGCCATTCCTCCCAATAGAGAGAGCAATCATGACAGTCAGCGCGCAGAACCTGGTATGGATCGACATGGAGATGACGGGTCTGGACCCCGAACAGAACGTGGTACTGGAGATCGCCACCATCGTCACCGACAAGGATCTGAACGTACTGGCCGAAGGGCCGGTCATCGCCATTCATCAGAGTGATGAAGAGCTTGCCAAGATGGACGACTGGAACGTCAACACCCACACCAAGAGTGGTCTGGTGGCCCGGGTCAAGGCGAGCCAGCACGACGAGGCGAAAGCCATTGCCGAGACCCTCGACTTTATCCGCCAGTGGGTGCCGGAGCGCACCAGCCCGCTGTGTGGCAACAGCATCGGTCAGGATCGCCGCTTCATGGTCAAGCACATGGCCGAACTGGAAGCCTTCTTCCACTATCGCAACGTGGACGTCAGCACCATCAAGGAGCTGGTCCGTCGCTGGCAGCCGGAATTGCTGGATCAGTTCACCAAGAGCGGCACCCATCAGGCACTGGATGACATCCGCGAATCGATCGCCGAACTGCGCTTCTATCGCAGCCACGTCTTCAAGATCTGAGTCATTGGCAAGGAGTTGCCCCGGTTTGGTTGCTAAAATCGACAGTTCGGCCAGCTTTTGAGCGAACGCGCGCAACCAGACAAAAAAGCCCTTGCAATTGGAATGTCTGCTCTTATAATTCGGCTCCCGTACAGTAGCGCAAGCAACCAAATGCTGTACGGCCTGTTTTAAGGTAGTTGCGGGAATAGCTCAGTTGGTAGAGCACGACCTTGCCAAGGTCGGGGTCGCGAGTTCGAGTCTCGTTTCCCGCTCCAAATCTCTCTCCTCGAAGTACACCAATTCATATTCGAAATTGCCCATCACATCGCGCTGCGATGCTTTGTCGTATCTGGCGTTTACTCCGCGCGTCTCTGCCTTCTTCTGTCAACAGGAAGGGCATGCGAGGGGCTTACTCTGTGGGCTGAACGAGACAAGCGGTGGTGACCGGAGAGGGTAAATTTCGGGCAAAAAAAGAGGAGGGGCCTTGGCTCCTCCTGCATGATTCACTGGCGCGAGCTTAGACCAGAGTAACGTTCTCAGCCTGGGGGCCTTTTTGGCCCTGGGTCACAGTGAACTGGACTTTTTGACCTTCAGCCAGGGTTTTGAAACCGGTGCTCTGGATGGAGGAGAAGTGAACGAAAACGTCCGGACCCTGAGATTGCTCAATAAAGCCAAAACCCTTGGTTTCGTTGAACCATTTTACCTGGCCGGTGCGAATGTCAGACATGTGCTAAATCCTATCAATAACAAAATGAAACTAAGCCCGTGCTGGGCTGCATTTGCCTTGCAAGCAGGGGTTGGCTCATGACTGACCACGTCTATTTGTCCCAGTAGCACGTAGAACAATCCCTGTCTAAAGCACAAACGATTGTACGTTAGCGCCGATCCTTGTCAATTTGACCCCTTTCGTTTTTTGAACAAGCTAAAAATATTGTGAAGTCAGTAGCTTATTTGAAGAGATTTGACCGAAAAAAACGGGAGGCCAGCGCCTCCCGTGTTGTTATTCCTTGAGGGCGAACCCTTCACCCTGCCGGTCGTAGCGGTAGACCGCCTGACCGTAGGAGCGGATCTCCACCCGCTGGATGCGGCGGGTGTCATCCACCAGAATAAAGACCGAGCGGCCCGATTGCAGGCGGGTCAGCGGGCGATCCGGCCCCTCGATGGCGATCAGGCGGCTCAGCTCGGCACCCGGCAACTCGAATTTGCGCCAGATGGAGTAGAGGGTCTCACCAGCCTGCACATCGTGTTGCAGCCAGGTGCCGTTGACCTTCTCTTCGACCGGTTTGGTTGCCGCAGGCGCACTGCCTGCCGCGCCGTTACCGACGGTGAGGGCCTGAGCAGGCACGGCCAGCGGCACTTCCAGCGAGCCGGAAGGGGCGGCTTTGGGTGCTGACGGTGCCGGCTCCCAGGCCAGCACCAGCAGCCAGAGCGGGACCAGGATCAGCAGACCTATGGTGTTTTTGCGGGGCAGCGGGCTGGACAGCTTGAATTTGCCTGCTTTGGCATCCTGGCGGCGTTGGTCAAGGTTGCTCATCCCTTGGCCAAAACGTTGGCGCAGGGACAGGGTCGCGGCATTGATGCGATGGAGCAGGGATCCTTGTGATTCGTCTTGGCGACGCTGCTGGGCTCGTCTGTTATGGCCTCGTGGGCGACGGTCCGGGGTGGGCACGGCATTTACCTCTCACTACATTGCCTGCCATCAGGCAAATTCGTTGCCTATGGTAAACGGACTCGCCCCCGAGGGGGAGAGTCCGCGAGAGGAAAATTATCAGCTGAGACGAAATTGACCCAATAATTGCTGTAATTTGTCGGCCGCCTGACGCAATGCCTGACTGGCTTTGGCCGTTTCGGTCGCATCCTGAGCAATGTCGTTGGCCAGTGCGTTGGTTTTTGACAGGTTGCCGGAGACGGTTTCGGAAACCGAGCTCTGCTCCTCGGCGGCGGAGGCGATCTGATAGGTCATGTCGTTGATGGTCGAGATGGCCTTGTAGATGCTGCCGAGCGCCTCTTCCGCCAGATCCGCTTCGCTCACCGCCTGATGGGTCAGTTGCTGGCTCTGGGTGATGGCGTTGACCGCATTGCTGGAACTCTGGCGGATCTTCTCGATCAACTCCTGGGTGTTCTGCACCGCTTGCTGGGTATTACCCGCCAGTTTGCGCACCTCGTCGGCGACCACCGCAAAACCACGTCCCTGTTCGCCAGCCCGTGCTGCCTCGATGGCGGCGTTGAGGGCGAGCAGGTTGGTCTGATCGGCAATCCCCTGAATGACGGTAAGGATGCTGGTGATCTGGGCGCTGTCGTGAGCCAGCCCTTCGACCACTTCGGCCCCTTTCCCGGCTTCTGCCGCCACCTTGTGCATCGACTGGATCACCTGCTGGAAGCGCTCCTTGCCCTGATCCGCCGCGCTTTGCGCCTGTTTGGCCGAGTCAGCGGTGTTGTTGGCGTGGGTGGCGACCTCCTGACTGACGTAGGACATCTCCTGTACCGCGGTCAGCATCTGCTCCATCTCCGCCTGATGATGTTGCAGGTTGGTGTCGGTCTGACCGGCGATGCGATCGGTGTCGCAGGCGTGGCGGTTCACCTCGCTGGCCGTTTTCAGCACATCCCCGAGCAGCCCTTGCAACTTGTCGATAAAGCGGTTGATCCCCTTGGCGAGATCCCCCAGCTCATCGACGGAGCGGGTCGCGAGGCGCTTGGTGAGATCCCCTTCGCCATCGGCGATGTCATCCACCAGGCTGACCATCTGACGGATGGGGCCGGTGATGCTGCGGGCAATCACCAGCATGGTGGCCAGCGCCAGTACCAGCACGATAAAGGCGCCGACCAGCTGTTGGGTCACGGCGGCCCGGTTCATCTCGTTGAGCTGGCTCTCCAGCTGATCGGCCCCTGCCAGCACCACCTTGTAGGGCAGGGTGACGATGATGGCCCAGTTGCGGCTCATCCCCGGCACCATGATGGGGACTGAAATACGGAATGATTCGTCCAGCTCCTGACGCTGTACTTCCGGTTTCAGGTACTGCTGCCACTGATTGCCGAGCAATTTGTCGGCGCGGCTGCCAAGCAGGCTGGCATCACCGCTGGTGCCGGTAATGACGCCAGCGGCGCTGACGATCAGGGTTTCCCCCTGGCCGTCATAAATGTTGCTGTTGAGGCTCTTGGCCTGACGGCTGATGGAGTCCACCGCCAGGTCCAGCGCAGCGATCCCCTTGAACTGACCGCCCACCAGAATGGGGGTAGTGATAGTGCTCACCAGCACCTGCTGGCCGTTGATGTCCACCTTGAAGGGGTCGATCAGGCAAGAGCGACCTTCCCGTTTCGGGCAGGCGTAGTAGTCGTTGGCGGGATTGCCGAATTCGTCCGGGTTGGTTTTTTCGATGGAGAGCAGCAGATCGGTGCCAATTTGCTCCTTGTCGCGATAGAAGTAGGGCACGAAGCGCCCCTTGTCGTCACTGCCCAGCGCCGTCTGGCCAGCGAAGGCGGCATCCTGACCGTCGAAACCGTTGGGCTCGAAGCCGGCGAAGGCGCCATAGAGCTGTGGTTCCAGGTTGAGCTGTGCCTTGAGCAGGTCGGTCACCTGCTGGCGATCCAGCGGCAGTTTGCCCTGTTGTTGCAGGGCGAGGGCGCTCGCCATCTGCTGGGTATAGGAGAGCCCCTTTTGCAACAGTTGGGTGATGGTGGCCGCTTCGGCGCGGGCGTTGGCGCTGACCTTCTGCCATGCCTCCTGCTGCAGCGCTTCACGGCTGGAGCTGATGGTCAGTTGTTGGGTTTGTTGGCCGGAGTATTGGTTGAGCAGGATCAGGATGACCAGGGCTGCGGTCATGGCGATCCCGGCCATCACTAGAATGCGATTCTGGATAGAACGGAACTGCATCGTCTCTTCCTTGTGCGTGAGAAGTGTGGTGAGCGTTATCTGAGTATCGACCGGAGGAGGCAGCTCTCCAGCATTGTGCATAGCAAATCGGAAACGGGGCTTCTGTTTTGCGATCCTCTTCAAATATCGGGCTACAGATGAAAATGGTGACAGATTTAATCCCCTACTTTAGCCCGCAATGGCGTCATGGTTTTCCCATCCGTGATGGTCGGTGCTAAAATGCGACGGTTTTTTCTAACGAATTGGCCCAAGGCCCTCTACACAAGGCTTAAAGATGAAAGTCAAAACCCGTTTTGCTCCCAGCCCGACCGGCTTTTTGCATGTCGGCGGTGCCCGTACCGCACTCTATTCCTGGTTGTTTGCAAAGAACCAGGGCGGTGAGTTCGTGCTGCGTATTGAGGATACCGACCTGGAACGTTCCACTCAGGAGGCGATCGACGCCATCATTGAGGGCATGGAATGGCTGGAGCTGAACTGGGATGAGGGCCCCTACTACCAGACCAAGCGCTTCGATCGCTACAACGGCATCATCGACGAGATGCTGGCCGATGGCCGCGCCTACAAGTGCTACTGCTCCAAGGAGCGTCTGGAAGCGCTACGCGAAGGCCAGATGGCCAACGGCGAGAAGCCCCGTTATGACGGCAAATGCCGCGATCACGCCCACGATCACCCGGCCGATGCGCCGCACGTCATCCGCTTCCGCAACCCGACCGAAGGTTCCGTGGTGTTCGATGACCACGTTCGTGGCCGCATCGAGTTTGCCAACACCGAGCTGGACGATCTGATCATTCGCCGTACCGACGGCGCGCCGACCTACAACTTCTGCGTAGTGGTCGATGACTGGGATATGGAGATCACCCACGTGGTGCGTGGTGAAGACCACATCAACAACACCCCGCGCCAGATCAACATCTACAAGGCGCTGAACGCGCCGGTACCGGAGTTTGCCCACGTCTCCATGATCCTGGGTGACGACGGCGCCAAGCTCTCCAAGCGCCACGGTGCGGTTTCCGTGATGCAGTACCGCGACGACGGCTACCTGCCGGAAGCGCTGCTGAACTATCTGGTACGTCTGGGCTGGTCCCACGGCGATCAGGAGATCTTCACCCTCGACGAGATGATCAAGCTGTTCAGCCTGGATGCCATCTCCAAGTCTGCTTCTGCTTTCAACACCGACAAGCTGCTGTGGCTGAACAACCACTACATGCGCAGCCTAGATCCGGTCTATGTGGCCAAGCATCTGGCCTGGCACATGGAAAACCAGCAGATCGATACCAGCAATGGCCCGGCCTTGCCTGCGGTAGTCACCCTGCTGGCCGAGCGCTGCAACACCCTGGTCGAGATGGCTGCCCAGAGCCGCTATCTGTTCGAAGATTTTGAGGCGATCGACGAAGCGGCTGCCAAGAAGCACCTGCGTGGCGTCGCAGCCGAGCCGCTGACTCTGGCCAAGGCCAAGCTGGCTGCACTGGATAGCTGGACCACTGAAGCGCTGCACGAGCTGATTGAAGCCACTGCCGCCGAGCTGGGTCAGGGCATGGGCAAGGTCGGCATGCCGCTGCGCGTTGCCGTGACCGGTCTGGGTCAGTCCCCGGGTATCGACGCCGTGATGGCGCTGGTCGGCAAAGAGCGGGTACTGGCTCGTATCGACCGCGCACTGGCTTACATCGAAGCCCGCATGGCTGCCGAGTAAGTTCTGCCAAGGTGGCAGGCGAGGGAATAACCCAACTCTGCCACATGCTGAATAGAAAAAATCCGAAACCACTGGTTTCGGATTTTTTTATGGCCAGCGCACAGGCCGAGAATATTTTGGGATAAAAAAATGCCAGTCAGCTGACTGGTATTTTTATGGCTATGTCCCAATTACGTGCTGCATGGGGTGCCCCAGCGCCTCATGCAAACACGCTTTGATATTTACGCCCCTCCCGTAACGCTCCAGCATCCTGCGCCAACCCAAATAATTCATCAGGTAGTGCGTCGCCACACCATGGAACCGCTCCATCCACTCTTTCAACCGATGGTGATACCCGTTCACGTGCTGGATGTGATACGCACCGACCACCCGTTCGCCCTGGCGATTGCGCACTACCTGATGGGTGACGCCCTGCGCTTGGCTAAAACTGGCATACACACCCGCACCATCGCTACACAGCACCGCATCCGGTGACACCAGCGGCGTCAAGACCGCGATGACCGCCTCGGCATTTATCTTCTCCAGCTGAAAATCCGCATGGTGGCCTGCCCTGTCTTGCACCACCATCACAGGGATGTAATCCGACCTGGTTCCACGAGTTCGACCTTTACCACCGCGATGACGTGCCGGACGCGGCAGCCCCCGTTGCCCCTTGAACGATTCAAGGAAGAAGGTCTCGTCTACCTCAACGATGCCCTCTTCCTGTGTGGCTTGATGGCCTGCCATGGCACGCAAGAAGCGGTGACGCCAGAGGAAGGCGGTGTTTTTGCTGACCCCACAGCGCCGCGCTGCCTGGCGGACGGTCAGCCCTTCGATGAGGGCTTGCGCGTAGTCTTCCCAGCACTGTGCTTTACGCAACCGGGCCAGAGGCGTCTTGGTGAGGATGGAGCTGGTGCGCAGACATTGTTTGCAACGGTAGCGGCGCAGTCCCCGACTCCATCCCCAAGGCGCCAGCTGGGTAACATCGGCCTGACAATGTGGGCAGCCACTGCATGCCGGTAACTGAGTATTGAGTGAGGTAATGGTGTGGGGTGCAGTGAGTTCCTGCTGAGCAACACGGCGCTGGCGCAGGGTTAACTGGGGAAAGAGGGACAACAGGTGTTGAAAGGCTGGGGTATCCATGATGGTAGACCTCAAGGTGATGGCCTACGTCAAGATTAGCCTTTCAACACGTAATTGGGACATAGCCATTTTTATTGGGGCAGAGTGCCCCTTAGTGGCTGTCGACCCAGACGAACTTGAGCACAAACAGCAGGGCGACCACCAGCACGCAGGGGTTGATCTCGCGCCAGCGGCCGGTGCCTGCTTTCATCACGCAGTAGGAGATAAAGCCGACGGCGATCCCCTCGGTGATGGAGAAGCTGAACGGCATCATCACCGCGGTCATGAAGGCCGGTACCGCTTCGGTCAGATCTTCCCACTTGACCCGGGTCAGCTCGGAGCACATCAGTACGCCCACATAGATAAGAGCGCCAGCAGCGGCATAGGCTGGCACCATGGCGGCAACCGGGGAGAAGAAGATGGCCAGCAGGAACAGGATGCCCGCGATGATGGCGGTCAGACCGGTGCGGCCGCCGACGGCGACGCCGGAGCTGCTCTCGATAAAGGCGGTGACCGAGGAGGTGCCCATGAAAGCGCCGCCGACGGAGCTGACGCTATCGACCATCAGCGCTTGCTTCATGCGCGGGAAGTGGCCGCGATCATCGGCCAGCTTGGCGCGGTTGGTGACGCCAATCAGGGTGCCGGAGGAGTCGAACAGGTTGACCAGCATAAAAGAGAAGATGATCCCGGCAAGACTGATGTCGAGCGAACCCATCAGATCCAGCTGACCGAATACCGGTTCGATGCTGGGGGGCATGGAGACAAAGCCCTTGAAGGTGACATCGCCAAACAGCCAGCCAAGGGTGGTGGTGACCACGATGGCGATCAGCACGGCAGAGTGAACGCCACGAGCAGAGAAGATGCAGATCAGGAAGAAACCGAGCAGACCCAGCAGGCAGGGCAGGGAGGTGAGGTTGCCCACGGTCACCATGGTCGCGGGGCTCGCGACCACGATACCGGCGTTGTGCAGACCGAGCAGGGCGATCAGCAGACCGATACCGGCGGTGATGCCGACCCGCAGGGTGAGCGGGATGTTACCGATCAGCCAATAGCGCACCCGCAGCAGGGTGAGGATCAGCAGGCCCATGGCGCCCCAGAAGATGGTGCCCATACCCACTTGCCAGGAGTAGCCCATGCCTGCGACCACTACGAAGGCGAAGAAGGCGTTGAGGCCCATGGCGGGAGCCAGGGCGATGGGCAGGTTGGCCAACAGGCCCATCAGGATGCTGCCGATACCGGCGATCAGGCAGGTGGTGACGAACACGGCCTGGGTGTCCATGCCAGCCGCAGAGAGGATCTGCGGGTTGACGAACACGATGTAGACCATGGTCAGGAAGGTGGTGATGCCGGCGATCACTTCGGTGCGGGCGGTAGTGCCATGGCCTTGCAGGGCAAACAGGCGCTCAAGCAATCCTTGCCCGGCGGCCTGATTGGCAGCTTGGTGTTGTTGATTCATGTTGGATTCCAATAGGTGACGTGAAATAAGCAGCAGGGGAACGGGCTATCCCATCCATGCGGGGTAAATTGCCCTGTTTCTGGCGGTTAAGTAACCAGACTCGTCCTGATACCGTGACAGCGCGCACATTTTTACACAGGCGGCGCCGTTTACAAACCCTGGATCTGCGAAGCAGATCAATGAATAGAGTAAAAATTCAAACGTTTGCTTTTTGAGCATAAAAAAAGGTTCTCAGCAGAGAACATTTTATCGGAAAAGGGGGCTTAAAGTGTCTTGAAGTAGCGCTCGACCAGTTGGGCCAGCACGGAGTCGAGCCGGTCTTGAACCTCACCCAGCTCGCGGCCGAAGCGGCGCAGAAAGAGACTGGCCTGCTCTTCGGTCAGCTTGCGCCCCTCGATAAAGAACTCTTGCTCCGGCAGCTGTTTGTCGTAGCGGGGGATCAGCACCCAGCTCACAAGATCAGGGTAGATAGCGGCGAAGATCTTGGCGGCAGCGGCACAGAAGGTCTCTATGTGCGCCTTGCCATCCGGCCCAAGGCAACCCGGTTCAACCCGGATCTGGATGGTGAGTTTTTTCTCTATGGGGGTCGTCATCGTGCTACATCCATGCAAAGGCATCCGTCTTGGATTGTAAGCTAAAAGGAAATAGAAAGGGGAGCCGAAGCTCCCCTCAACACGCAGTCAGCCTTATTTGGTGATGCGCTTGTACTTGGCGCGATGGGGCTGGATCGCCTCGGCGCCGTAGGTTTTCTTCTTCCACTCTTCGTATTCGGTAAAGTTACCTTCGAAGAACTCGATCTTGCCCTCGTCCTGATAATCCAGGATGTGAGTGGCGATACGGTCGAGGAACCAGCGGTCGTGGGAGATGACCATGGCACAACCCGGGAACTCCAGCAGGGCGTTCTCGAGGGCGCGCAGGGTTTCGATATCCAGATCGTTGGTCGGTTCATCCAGCAGCAGCACGTTGCCGCCGGTCTGCAGCAGCTTGGCCAGGTGCAGACGACCACGTTCACCACCTGAGAGTTCGCCAACCCGCTTCTGCTGGTCGGAACCCTTGAAGTTGAAGCGGCCGATATAGGCGCGGCTCGGGAACTCGTAGTTGCCGATGCGCAGGATATCCTGACCGTCAGCGACTTCCTCGAATACCGTCTTCTTGTCATCCATGCTGTCGCGGAACTGATCGACAGAAGCCAGCACCACGGTGTCACCCAGGGTGATGGCGCCGGAATCCGGCTGCTCCTGGCCCGACATCATACGGAACAGGGTCGACTTACCGGCACCGTTCGGGCCGATGATGCCGACGATGGCCCCTTTCGGAATGGCAAACGACAGATCGTCGATCAGCACCCGATCACCGTAGGATTTGCACAGGTTGGCCACTTCCACCACCTTGTCGCCGAGGCGCGGTCCGGGCGGAATGAACAGCTCGTTGGTCTCGTTGCGCTTCTGGTAGTCGTTGGTGTTGAGCTCTTCGAAGCGAGCCATACGGGCCTTGGACTTGGCCTGACGGCCTTTCGGGTTTTGACGAACCCACTCCAGCTCTTTCTCGATGGACTTGCGACGGGCCGCTTCGGAACTTGCTTCCTGCGCCAGACGGGCATCCTTCTGCTCCAGCCAGGAGGAGTAGTTGCCTTCCCACGGGATACCTTCGCCGCGGTCCAGCTCCAGGATCCAGCCAGCCACGTTGTCGAGGAAGTAGCGGTCGTGGGTGATGGCGACCACAGTGCCTTCGTAGTCGTGCAGGAAGCGCTCCAGCCAGGCCACGGATTCCGCATCCAGGTGGTTGGTCGGTTCGTCCAGCAGCAGCATGTCCGGCTTTTCCAGCAGCAGACGGCACAGTGCCACACGGCGACGCTCACCACCTGAGAGGTGTTTGATCTGGGCATCCCAGGCTGGCAGGCGCAGGGCATCGGCCGCACGCTCCAGCTGGTTTTCCATGTTGTGGCCACCCTGAGCCTGAATGATGGCTTCCAGCTCGCCCTGTTCGCGGGCCAGTTTGTCAAAGTCGGCATCCGGGTCGGCGTAGGCCGCATAGACTTCGTCGAGACGGGCCATGGCGCGCTTCACCTCGCCAACGGCCTCTTCGACCGCTTCGCGTACGGTCTGCTCCGGATCCAGCTTCGGCTCCTGGGGCAGGTAGCCGATCTTGATGCCGGGTTGCGGGCGGGCTTCCCCTTCAATATCGGTATCGATGCCCGCCATGATGCGCAGCAGGGTCGATTTACCGGCGCCGTTCAAACCCAAAACGCCGATCTTGGCGCCCGGGAAGAAGCTCAAGGAGATGTTCTTGAGAATATGACGCTTGGGCGGCACGACCTTGCCGACCCGGTTCATGGTGTAAATAAATTGAGCCATTGGCTAATTCTCTTCCTTTTCAGCAGGTTAATGTCTTGGCACTAACAGACTGATGTCGTGGTGGGGCCAGGTCGACACAGGTCAACCGGGTTCCAAAAAACCCGTCGATTGTAAACCAACGGACAGGGGTGGGCAAAGGTGGCGCCCGGTTGGCGCCCCCCTTTGCCGACGGGGTCACGTCTTGCTGCATCAGCCGTGCAATTTGGGCATGATGTGGGCTGCCGTTTTGTCCCGGAGCCCTCATGATCCCATCCCCTCAAGTTCCCTCACTGGCCGCCTTTCTGTGCATAATGGGGTTGGATACCGCCTTGAGCGAAGCCATCAGCCTGCGCTTGCCACGGCAGACGCTGCGCACCGGGCAGACACTGTTGGCGCAAGGGGCCGAACAGGATGCTGCCTTCTATATCGAAGCGGGCATCGCCCGTGCCTGCCACTACACCCGGGACGGGCAGGAGCGCTGCAAGGAGTTCTACTTCGAGGGGGAGCTCTGCCTGCTCTATGACAGCTGGCTCACGGGGTCGCCCGCCCGCTACCAGCTGGAGGCGCTGACGGAACTGCAGGTGGTGAGGGTGCCGCTCGCCTTGCTGGATGAGCCCGCCTGGCAGCCGGTCTGCATGGCCCTGTTGCGCCAGCAGCTGGGTTACAAGGATCGCAAGGAGGCGTTCTTGCTGCTGCACTCTCCCGAAGAGCGTTATCGGGAGCTTTGCCACACCTTCCCCCACTGGCCAGCGCGGCTCACTCAGGTACAGCTCGCCAACTACATCGGTATCAGCCCGGTCACCCTGTCGCGGATCCGCCGCCGCATTAACACAGGTTAATGCCACCTGCTGGTTGCCACTTCATGCTGCGCCATCCAAATGACGGACGAGGTGTGGATGATGTCGCTGTTTCTGTGGTCGCAACTGGTGGTGAGCCTGGCCTTGTTGCTCGATCTGTTGTCGTTTCAGTTGCGGGATCGCCGCAGGATCCTGGCCTGTCTGGCCCTATCCTGCGCGCTCAATGCCGGTCACTTTGCCCTGCTCGGGCAGTGGTCGGCCGCCAGCCTGTTGCTGCTGGCCAGCGTGCGCTTTCTGGTCAGTATCTGGCTGGTTAACCGCATCTTGATGTGGTTTTTCATGGGGTTGGCCTGTGCGGCGGCGCTGGCGACCTATCAGGGCCTGCTCTCATGGATTGGGCTGCTGGCGAGCCTGTTGCAAACCCGGGCTGCGTTTTGCCCCGACGATCGCCAACTGCGGCGCTGGATGCTGCTCGGCACCCTCTGCTGGCTGGGCAACAACCTGCTGGTGGGCTCACCGGTGGCGGCGTTGATGGAGGGACTGTTTCTGGTCAGCAATCTGGTGGGGTATTACCGTCACTACGGGCGCAAGGTGGCTGTCTACTGATGATTGTTGCTGACTGACTTGAGAGGCAGATGGAGGGGGGCGGTCTGGTTGGGGCTGGAGGGTGACAAGACAGAGAGGCCACCATTGCGGCGGCCTCTCTGACATTATCAAGCCTTGTTAAAGCTGTTGATCAGGGCTTTGGTGTAGTCGATGACGAATTGCTGGCAGTGGATCGCGGTTTGCGGATCGAAATCCTCGCCATGGATGTCGGTGTTGGAGAGCACTCGCACCCCGACAAAGGGCACCTTGTAGGCTTCGGCGACCAGGGCGGCGGAGGCGGTTTCCATCTCTTCGGCCGCCGTGTTGTAAGTCTGGTGCAGCCAGTTAATGCGGGCGACCTGACGGTTCCACTCATCGGCAGTGCCGATGATGCCTGCCACCACGCGACCGTGCTGATAGCGGTCGGCCATGCCAAGGGCGCGGCCAACCAGCTCGGGGTCACCGGCAAACGAAGAGTGTTCCACCAGCTTGCCGTTTTCCCGCAGACGCATGGTCACCTCGAAGTTGTGCCATTTGCGCGGATCAATGCCCTGATCTGCCGGAGTAAAGTCACTGCGATAAGCGCCCATGTTGAAGCTCTTGGTGGCGATCACGATATCACCGCGATGAAGCGCCGGATCATGGCCGCCCGAGGTGCCCTGGTTGATGATGAGACGCGGCTTGAAGCGCTCGATGGCCAGGGTGGTGGCGGCTGCTGCATTGGCCAGACCCACCTCGGTACGGGAGATAACCACCGGATAGCCAGCCAGCGTGCCCTGCCAGAATGTCCATGCGCCGATAGTCAGCACCTGTTTCTCTTGCAGGGCGGCGACCAGGGTATCGACCTCAACGTCCATCGCCCCCTGGATCAGGATGGGGGCGGATGCGGGGTTGGAAGCGTGGGTGAAGGGGGCGCAAAACAGTGCGATCAGACACATCAACCGTTTAAAGAAATTCATGTTTTACCTGTCAGGACTGCGGGAAAGCGCCGGATTCTACTTGCAAGCAAACGATTGCGCAATTTATTAATTGTTTTGTAAATAGAACGGTTTATCTGGATCCCGCTCTGGTGATAGGGATCAGGGTTGTTTGTGTCCTGCGAAGTAGAGCACCCGTTTTACATACTCCTGCGTCTCGTCATAGGGGGGGATCCCGCCATAGCGTTCCACCGCTTTTTCCCCGGCGTTGTAGGCCGCCGAGATCAGCACCCAGTCGCCATCGAAGCGGCGATCCAGCCACTTGAGATAGGTGACGCCGCCCTTGATGTTCTGGGCCGGATCGAATGGACGGGTCACCCCGAACCGCAGTTGGGTCTCGGGGATCAACTGCATCAGCCCCTGGGCATTCTTGGGTGAAACGGCGCGGCTGTTGAGGTTGGATTCGGCGATGGCAATCGCCAGCACCAGCCGGGCATCCACCTTATGGTGTTTGGCGGCGTGGCGCAGCATGGTGACCAGTTTTTGCTTGGCGGGGGGCTGGCGCGCAACCCAGGAGTCGACATTGAAGGGGGTGGAGGGGAGCTGCGCCAGATAGCCCCCCTGACCGCCACGGATCCCGATGCCGCACTGATCCCCCATAGGGGCATTGCCGATACGGGCGTTGTAGTAACGGGCGGCCTGCTGGTTGCCAAGGCGCATCGCCATGGCGAGATAGCTGTTGGCCAGCTTGGCGCTGCGCACCGAGGCGGGGCCGATGGCGAGCAGGCGGCCGATCCGGAAGTACCCTTCGGGGTTGCCGGTGCTGGCCGCGACACAGTAGAGGGCTATCGCCTTTTGCAGATGACCGTTTTGCTGGGCTGCCTGGCCCTGCTTGATCGCCGTCAGCGCCCTGGGGGCTTGTCTGAAATCCCTGCCCTGTGCCATCGCCCACGGCATTCCTGCCAGTAACAACGACAAAAAAAGCAGCAAAAACAGTCCGTTTTCGCTGATGTGCCTCATGGGTTATCTCCTGTTTGAGTACAGAAGATATAGAGGAACATGGCTGCTATCGCCACGAATCCAGTGGATCCTGTTGTTATAGCCCGGAGATTTCAGAGATCAAAACGGTATGGAACCAATGGCGAGCGAGCCGTTTATCGAGGCTTTTCGGTCGCTTAGAAGTCGTGGTGATACTCCTGCTCATCCAGTACGGCGGGAGGAAGCGCGCGAAGAAGCTGCCAATTTCGCTGACAACCCAGAGCGAAAGCAGGGCAAGCAGGCTGAGCAGGGGAAGCAGTGCGTGGCTTTGGGTCAGGGCATAGGCCGCGATGGCGGCGCCGCTCAAAAGCAGGGTTCGGATCATGGGTGGCTCCTTGTCGTCATGGGGGTGTTGCGTGGCCACGGACAGAGCGCCTGGGGTCGGGAGTTGTTCCCGGGTGGCACAGAGCGCGCTGAGTATATCGCGCTGCGCCGCTGCCAATCCGTGGTGTTATCACACTTTTCATCGTTATCTCCGTCCTCTGGGCAGGCTGTTGCCGCTGGCGATTGAACATTCGGTGCCGCCTTTCGACGCCCCTCACTGCATTCGTTCGCCCCACAAGCCCATGCCGCCAGTGAGTTCAGCCATCCTAAAACCCATGGCAAACCAGTGATACCGGATTAACTCATCAATGACCGAGGGGCTGCTTGGCATCGTCAAGGTGCAGGCCGGTAGTAGTCGAGATACCAGCGGACAAACTCGGCGACCCCCTGCTTGAGAGGCGTGGCGGGCCGCAGGCCGGTGAGGGTGTGCAGCGGCTCGCTGTCGGCCCAGGTGGCGTGCATGTCGCCCGACTGCATCGGCAGCATCCGCTTGATGGCGGGTTTGCCGAGAGCCTCTTCCAGCGCCTCGATAAAATCGAGCAGTCGTACCGGCTGGCCGTTGCCGATATTGAGGATGCGGTAGGGGGCTGCGCTTTCGGCCGCGCTCTGCTCGCTGGCATGCCAGTCAGGATTGGGTCGGGGAGACTGATCGGCCACGGCGAGGATCCCCGCGACGATGTCGTCGATAAAGGTGAAGTCGCGGCTGAGATCGCCGTGGTTGTACACGTCAATGGGCTCCCCCGCGAGGATGGCGCGGGTGAACTTGATGATGGCCATGTCGGGGCGACCCCAGGGGCCGTAGACGGTGAAAAAGCGCAACCCTGTGGTGGGCAGACCATAGAGCGCCGAGTAGGCGTGAGCCATCAGCTCGCCGCTCTTCTTGGTGGCGGCGTAGAGGGAGACGGGGTGATCCACTTGCTGCGCGGTGGAGTAGGGCATCTGCTCCCCCATGCCATAGACCGAGCTGGAGGAGGCGTAGATGAGGTGCTGGATACCGTGGTGGCGGCACCCCTCCAGCACCGTCAGCATGCCGGTGAGGTTGCTGTCGGCATAGGCGAACGGATTGTCGATAGAGTAGCGCACCCCCGCCTGCGCCCCCAGATGGACCACCCGCTCGAAACGGTGGCTGGCAAACAGGGTCGCCATCGCCTCGCGATCCGCCAGATCCAGCCGCTCGAAGTGAAAATTGGTGAAACTGGCTAGCTGGGCCAGCCGCGCCTCTTTCAGACTCACCTCGTAGTAGTCGTTGAGGTTGTCGATCCCCACCACCTGATGACCGGCGGTGCATAGCTGGCTGGCCACATGAAAACCGATAAAACCAGCGACGCCGGTGACCAGATAGATCATGGTTGGATCTCCGGGTTGCAGTTGGTGCTGGCTGGCTGCTTTTTGGCGGGAAGATGTGGTCGCCCGATGGCGTGATAGTCAAAGCCGAGCTCGCTGAGCTGGCGCGGGTCATAAAGGTTGCGGCCATCGATGATAACGGGCTGGTTGAGCAGGGCCTTCAGCTGCTGGAAATCGGGGGCGCGAAACGCCTGCCACTCGGTGCAGATCAGCAGAGCATCGGCCCCTTCCAGCGCCGATTCCTGAGTGGGGCAGAGCAGCAGATCCGGCCGCTGGCCGTAGAGCTGGCGGGCGCGTGCCATCGCCTTGGGATCAAAGGCCTGTACCCGGCCACCGGCAGCCCAGATGGCGGCTAGCAGTGTACGGCTCGGCGCATCGCGCATATCGTCGGTGCCGGGTTTGAACGCCAGTCCCCACAGGGCGAAGGTACGGCCGCGCAGATCCGGCCCGAAGCGGTTCAGCAGGGTTTGCGCCATCTTCTGTTGCTGACGCTGGTTGACCTGCTCGACCGCCGCTAAAAGCGGGGTGTCGCAGCCGACACTCGCCGCGGTATGACGCAACGACTTGATATCCTTGGGGAAGCAGGAGCCGCCGTAGCCGCAGCCCGGGTAGATAAAGTGGTAACCGATACGGGGATCGGCCCCCATCCCTTGCCGCACTGCCTCAATATCGGCACCCAGCTGCTCGGCGAGGGCTGCCATCTCGTTCATAAAGGAGATCTTGGTGGCCAGCATGGCGTTGGCGGCGTATTTGGTGAGCTCGGCGCTGCGCAGATCCATCACCACGATCCGGTCGTGATTGCGGTTGAAGGGGGCGTAGAGGGCGCGCAACTGCTCAAGCGCCGTCTCGCTGTCACTGCCGATGATGATGCGGTCCGGCCGCATGCAGTCGTTGACTGCTGCCCCCTCCTTGAGAAACTCGGGGTTGGCTGCCACCTCGCAGGCGAGGGTCAGCCCACGCATGGCCAACTGCTGCTCAATGTGTTCTTTTACTTGCTGCGTCGTGCCGACCGGCACAGTGCTCTTGGTCACCACCAGCTTGGGGCGCTGCATCAATCTGCCTATGGTGTCGGCCACCGCCAGCACATGTTGCAGATCGGCCGAGCCATCCTCGTCAGCTGGTGTACCCACGGCGATCAACAGCAGGTCGGCGTGTGCCACGCCAATGGCGGGATCGACCGTAAAGCTCAGGCGGCCGCTGGCCAGATGGCTCTCGACCAGCGGTGCCAGCCCCGGTTCGTAGAAGGGGATCTGCCCCAGCCTGAGGGCGGCGATCCGCTCATCATCCACATCCACGCAGCAGACCTGATGGCCCACCTCGGCCAGAACGGCGGCCTGTACCAGCCCGACATAGCCTGTGCCAAAAATGGTGACCTTCATGAAAAGTGCCTCGTGCTGTGAATGGGGGGATGGCGCGGTTAAACCGCGGCATGCTGCATCTTGGTGCAGCGAGTGTCAATGCCAGATGACAGGCACCAGAATGGGGCGTTCCGCCTGCCTGTTGTGATCCTTTTCACAAAAAATAGACTGGACCCCATAACGAAGCCCTGTGGACAGGGCTCGCAGCCTGCCCGCAACGGCAGGCGACAGACACTCTCTCTTTACTTCGCTTGGATACAGGTTATGGACAACACCTCGATTCGCACTGCCCATCCTATTTATGAGGATGTGCTGGCCCTGCTGACGGCGGCCGGCTTTGTTTCCCTCGGCATCTTTCTGTTTCATCAGGTTGGCCTGCTTACCGGCGGGACTGCCGGGCTGGCACTGCTGCTGCAAAAGGTGACCGGCATCAGCTTCGGCCTGCTGTTTTTCGGCATCAACCTGCCCTTCTATGCGCTGGCATGGCTGCGGATGGGGCCACGTTTTACCTTCAACACCTTTGTTTCGGTGGCGGCGGTCTCCTACATGACCGATCACCTCAACGGGGTGTTGCAGATCGGCAAGATAGAGCCGCTCTATGCGGCGCTGATCGGCGGAACCCTGATTGGCATGGGGCTGCTCATCATGTTCCGTCACAAGTCGAGTCTGGGGGGCTTCAACATTCTGGCGCTCTTTATTCAGGATCGCTTTGGCATCCGGGCGGGCAAGCTGCAGATGGGGCTCGATTGCGCCATTGTTGTCGCCTCGTTTTTCGTGGTGCAGCCCTGGATCCTGGCGCTCTCCATCGTTGCGGCGGTTATCTGTAATCTGGTGTTGACACTCAACCACAAGCCGGGCCGCTACCAGATTGCCTGACGAGCAGCGGCCGTGACGCGATAATGCAAGCGTGACCCGATAGCACGAGGCGGCCTGATGGCCGCCTCGTCTGTTTCTACCCTAGTGTTGGTTCGCTGCGCCTAGCTCGCCTGTTCCAGCCTGCTGTCACCGCTCATGGCATTGCCACTGATGGCGTGACCACCGACGGCGAGCGGGGTGTGACAGGCCACCTGATGATGGGACTCATCACACGCCTCAAGCTTGGGCGCCTTGCTTTTGCACAACTCGGTCGCATGGGGGCAGCGCTGGTGGAAGTGGCAGCCGCTTGGCGGCGAGATGGGGGAGGGCACATCTCCGGTCAGCAGAATGCGCTGGCTGCGCCTGCGCGGGTCCGGTACCGGAATGGCAGAGATCAGCGCCTGGGTATAGGGATGGCGCGGCGCCAGATAGAGCGACTGGGCATCCGCCAGCTCGACGATCCGTCCCAGATACATCACCGCGATCCGATCCGAGATGTGTTTGACCACCGACAGATCGTGGGCGATGAAGATGATGGAGAGGTTCATCTCCCGCTGCAGGCTGAGCAGCAGGTTGACGATCTGCGACTGCACCGAGACATCGAGGGCCGAGACCGCCTCGTCGCACACCAGCAGCTTGGGCTTGAGGGCGATGGCGCGGGCGATGCCGATCCGCTGGCGCTGACCGCCGGAAAACTCGTGGGGGTAGCGATCCACCGCGCTGCCCGGCAGGCCCACTTTTGCCAGCAACTCCTGTACCCAGGCGCGCCGCTGTTCGGTGTTGCCTTTACCGTGGATGATGAAGGGTTCTTCCAAAATCTGGCCCACGGTGTGGCGGCTGTTGAGAGATTCTGCAGGATCCTGAAACACCATCTGCATCTCCTGGCGCAGGGATCGCATCTCCTTCGGGCTGAGGGCGGTGATGTCGCGCCCCTCGAAGGTGATGGTGCCCGCGGTCGGCTCGAACAGCTTGAGCAGGCTGCGTCCGAGGGTGGACTTGCCGCAGCCCGACTCACCCACCAGCCCCAGCGTCTCCCCCTGTTTCAGGTCGAAGCTGATGCCATCCACCGCGTGGACCGTATATTGCTTGCGCAGGAAACCGCCTCCCAGCCGGAAGTGCTGTTTCAGGTCCCTGACCGATAACAGAGTGCTCATACGGTCAACTCCTTCCAGTAGTGACAGGCGACATGGTGGTGCGGATTGAGTTGCTCCACCGCCGGAATGGCGTTGACACAGAGATCGGTCGCGTGGGGGCAGCGGTTGGAGAAGCGGCAGCCAGCGGGCATCTCGTGCAAGGCTGGCACCTGTCCCTTGATGGTCTTGAGCAGGCTCTTGGGCTCATCCTCGAGGCGCGGGATCGAGCTCATCAAGCCGTGGGTATAGGGGTGACGGGGGTGGTCAAACAGCTCGAACACATCGGCCTGCTCTACCGCCCGCCCGGCGTACATCACCACCACTTCGTCGCACAGCTCTGCAACCACCCCCAGATCGTGGGTGATAAAGATGATGGCCATCCCGGTCTGGGCTTGCAGCTCTTTCATCAGTTCGAGGATCTGGGCCTGAATGGTGACATCCAGCGCCGTGGTCGGCTCGTCGCAGATAAGCAGGTCTGGCTCGCAGGAGAGCGCCATGGCGATCATCACCCGTTGGCGCATGCCGCCGGAGAGGTTGTGGGGATAGACCGCAAAGCGCTGGGCCGGTTCCGGGATCCCCACCTTCTGCAGCATGGCAATGGCCGCGGCTCTGCGCTGGGCCTTGTCATACTCGGGGCGATGGAGGCGAAACACCTCCATCAGCTGCTCCCCCACCGTCTGCACCGGGTTGAGGGCCGTCATCGGCTCCTGAAAGATCATCGAGATGCGGTTGCCGCGCACCTTGTACATCTGATCCGGCGCAAGCGACAGCAGCTCCTCCCCCTGAAAGCGAATGGAGCCGGCGACCACCTGACCGTGGGGTTTGGGCAGCAGCCCCATGATGGCGAGCGAGGTAACGCTCTTGCCACAGCCGGACTCGCCGACGATCCCAAGGGTCTGACCCGGGGCCACCTTGAAGCTGACCCCGTCGAGCACCTTGATCTTGCCGTCATCGACGGCGAACTCCACCTCGAGATCGCTGACCTCAAGGATGGGTGCCTGGGTGTTGGGCATAACTGCTGCTCCCTTCGCAATGGCCTGAATATCAATGACGTGCATAGGTCTTGTCGAGCAGGTTGATGGGCGCCAGCGCCTCCCCTGCCTCCTTGGCGTTGCGAGTCTCTTCCTTCACCTTGGGATCGAGCCAGAGCAGACCGCCACTACTGTGAGGATAACCGTCCATCGGCCAGTAGAGCAGATCCGGCGTGTTCTTGGTGGCAGGCACCTCCGGCAGCATCACATAACGCCAGCTGCTGGCCCGTACATAGTTGAGCTGCACCCCGGGCACGAAGATGGCGAGATCATAGATGCGCTGCTGGATTTGCTGGGAGAGCTTGGCCCGTTTGGCCATGTCGAATTCGACGTTGTAGGCATCGATCAGCGCGTCCAGCTCCTTGTCAGCCACGTTGAACAGGTTGTTGGTCTGCGGTTTGTTGGCGTTGGCGGAGTGGAAAAACTCCCAATATTGCGGATAGAGACCGCCGCCGCCCCAACCGAGCCAGGCTGCTTCGTGTTTTTTCTCCAGCATTACCTTGAAACCGGTGGCGCCATCCACCAGATTGAGCTCCAGATCCAGCCCCGCCTTCTTGGCCTCCTCTTTCAGCACGGTCAGGCGCTTGGAGTGCTCCTGACTGGTGTAGGTGAGTGCCAGCGTCAGCCGCTCCCCCTTCTCATTTTGCAGGATGCCGTCCGGCCCCGGCTTGTTGTAGCCGCCCTTGGCAAAGTACTCCCGCGCCTTGCCAATGTCATAAGCCCGCTCCGGCAGCGTGATGTCAGTGAACTCGCCAAAGCCCGAGTCAAAGGTGGTGGCTCTGTCGTAATCGCCGCGCAGCACGGTCTCGATCATCTTGTCTATGTTGAAGGCGTGCTGGATGCCGAGGCGCACGTTTACGTCCGCCAGCTTGGGGTTGGCCACATTGAGGTGAACCCCCTGACCGCCCTGTTTGGTATCGGTCATGGCCATCACCTTCTGCACGTACCCCTTCTTGTACTCCGGGGTGACCGCTTTCTCATGCCACCAGTTGGGCAGGATCATCTCGAAGGTATCGATCTCCCCTTTCAGGAAGTGGCGGAAGGCGATGTTGTGGTCGCGGATCACCTGCACCTTGATGTTGTCGATGTTGAATCTGTGCTGGTTGTAGCGATCATCCTTTGCCCACCAATCCTTCTGCTTGCTGAAGGTGACCGACTTGCCCTTCTTGACGTCGCTGATCACGTAGGGACCTGTGGTGGGCACCACGGCCCAGTTGTACTGCTTCACCCAGTTGGGGGTCAGCTTGTAGTAGTGCTTGGGCTGGGGCCACAGCTCGGTGGTGTTGAGCAGATCCATCTTGGCCTTGCGGTTGCCTGCTTTGACCAGAATGGTGTGTTCATCGATCTTCTCTACCGCTACCACTTCAGTGGTGTAGTAGTTGTTGAACCAGGGCCCCTTGATGTGTTTGGAACGCATCATCTCGTAGCCGAAGGTGTAGTCGTCGGCATTGACCGGCTTGCCATCCGACCATTTGGCGCGGGGATCCAGCTTGAAGTAGACGGTCTGGCTGTCTGGCGCGATGGCCCAGTGGGTCGCCAGCGAGGGGATGGGGTTGCCGGTATTGGGGTGAAAGCTGATGAGCCGCAACTGGTTATCGAGAATAAAGGAGCGGAACGATCCGTTGGAGTCAGGCCCCACGGTGCGGAACGTCAGCGGAAAGCTGTCGACAAACATATTGAGGCTGCCACCGGGCAGCGCCTTGGGGGAGGCGAACATGGGGTCGGTGTCGTTGGTCTCCCATTTGAGATCCGCGGGCAGGGTGGCTGCCCAGACCCAGGATCCGTTTACCAGCACAAAGAGAGCACCTATCCATTTGATTTTATTTTTCATGTTTGACTTCCAGGTCTGGCCCCTGCACTGGGGGTCTTGATTGATAACGGGATTATCCCTTGCTCCCGGGACCGCCGATGGGGCGGCCCGTCCTTCATTAATGACTCTTCGTTACTTGGCAAATGCCGATGCGAGTTGGCACCGGCTGGCTTATTGGTAACGGGTAAATTTGCGCGGATCGAATGCCTCGCGGATCGCCTCGCCGATAAAGGAGACCATGATCAGCACCAGACTCACCGCCGCCACCACGGAGCTGACGATCCAGATGGCATCCAGATTGTTGATGCCCTGGGAGAGCAGCTCCCCCCAGCTCGGGGTCGGCGGAGCCAGCCCGAAGCCCAGATAGTCGAGCGCCGTCAGGGTCGAGATATTGCCCACCACGGCGAATGGCGCCAGAGTGACGATCATCATCATGGTATTGGGCAGGATGTGGTTGAAGATGATTCGCCCGGTGGTGGCCCCTTGCGCCCGTGCCGCCATCACATAGTCACGCGCCCGCTCCTTGTAGGTGAGGGTGCGCATATACCAGGTGATCCCCATCCAGCCGAACAGCACGTTGATGCCGACAAACAGGCCGAAGTTGGGCTTGGCCAGCGATACCAGGATCATGATGACGTAGAGAAACGGCACCTGGGACCAGATCTCGATAAAGCGTTGCAGGATGAGGTCAAAGCGGCCGCCGAGAAAGCCCATCAGGCAGCCGATGGTGACCCCGATAGCGTAACTGGCCGCCAGCGCGATAAAGGCAAAGCCGATGGCGATGCGAAAGCCGTAAACCAGCCGCGCCAGCACGTCGCGGCCGCTGGTGTCGGTGCCAAGGAAGTGGCGTTCAGCCGCGCTGGGAGCGTAGGGCGGGTAGGCATCCTCCTTGAAATCCTGCTCGTAGGGGTTCCAGGGCACAGGCGGCAGCAGCACCCAGTCGCCCTGACCCTCTGCGGCAAACTTGGCCTTGAGCTGGCGGTAGTTGGTCTCGTACTCGTAATCGAGCCCGAACTGCTGGCCGGGGATCACATCGCCATAGGTGGGGAAGTGCAGCTGGCCCTGATAGCTCACCATCAGCGCCCGGCTGTTGACCAGCAGCTCCGCCAGCAGGGAGAGCAGCACCAGGGTGGTGAAGATGATGAAGGAGTAGTAACCGCGCTTGATCGACTTGAAGCGCTTGAGTTTTTTCAAGGTAACCGGATTGAGCTTCATGGTCAGTCTCCAAACCGCACGCGGGGGTCAACAGAAGGTGCAACGCAGATATCGGAGACGATAGGACGTGATGTCAGCATCGGCATGGCAAGAGGGGTCTGGTTCATGGTCACTCTCCAAACCGCACGCGAGGGTCAACGAGGGCAACACAGATATCGGAGACGATATTGCCAATCAGCATCAGCATCGAGGTGATGGCCAGAATGCCCATGACGGTGGGGTAATCCCGCTCGACGATCGCCTCGTAACCGAGCAGGCCGATACCGTCGATGTTGAAGATGGTCTCGATGAGGAAGGAGCCGCCGAAGAAGACGGTGAGCACGGACCCCAGGTGACTGGCGATGGGGATCAGGCTGTTGCGCATAGCGTGGTCGGTGACCGCCTTGCGAAACGGCAACCCCTTGGCCACAGCGGTACGCACATAATCGGCCGACAGGTTCTCCATCAGGCTGTTCTTCATGGTCATGGTGAGGATGGCGAAATCACCGATGGCGTAGGCGATAAGCGGCAGCAGGGCATGGGCGAAGACAGTGCGGATCTGATCCCAACTGCTCTCCATGTACTCAAAGTCGTCCCCCGGAAAACCGCCCATCGGCAGCCACTCCAGATGGAAGGCGAATACGGTGATGAGGAAGATCCCCACCACGTAGGCGGGCAGGGCATAGGCCATGTAGATGAGCATGGAGCTTAACGAGTCGAAGCGGCTGTTGTGCCTGAGGGCCTTGGCCACCCCGAGCGGGATGGAAACGGCATAACTGAGCAGAAAGGTCGCCAGCCCGAAGAAGGTGGTGACGGGGAGCCGATCCTTGATGAGGTCCCACACCGGCTCGTAGTAGCGGGTCGATTCGCCCAGATCCAGCACCGCCAGCTTCTGCAGCCACTCCCAGTAGGCGACCAGCATCGGCTTGTCGAGGCCATAGAAGGCCTTGAGTTCCTCGATCTGTTCATCGGAGAGGGCCTGCGCCCCCTTGCTGCCGCTGGAGCGGCCAGATTCATTCTGGGAAACCTGGGCTTGCAGCAGCATGCGTTCGACCGGCCCGCCCGGCACGAAACGGGTGATGGTGAAGACGAGCAGGGTGATACCGAGAAACGTCGGGATGATCAAAAGCATCCGGCGTAGGAAATACGACAGCATGGTGGAACCTCGTCCTTGTTGTTCTTTTTTGCGGCCAGTCAAATCCGGTGACGGGCCTGTCCTTCCTGGCATTACGCGCTGGATTGGTTGCCAAACAGCAGACAATCCGCTTGGCCACTGTAAAAGCTCTGCAACAAAAATCAAGTACAAGGAAATGGAAAACTGGGACAAATGACCCGCTGAGACCAAAAGCATCGAAAAATGACGTTTTTTATCTGAAAAGTGAAAATCAAAACAAAACGCTACTGCTCAACATTATTTTAAAAAATATAAACAGCTGTTTGTTTGAGTTTTTGGTGTTTTTAAGTTGTTGATTAATAATGTTTTTGTTTGGGCAGTGAAATTGAAGGAAAACGATATCATCTCGACGATTTTAACTGTTATCCCCATGGAAGCGGTCAGGTTCAACCCTCATGAAGTTAGTGTTTTATTCTTATTAAGGCCGATAAATCAAAATAAGATATAAACCGACAGCACGTTAACTAATAAGTTCATCAAATTTTAATTCAGCGCCATTTACGCCATTTAACAATGTTTTTACATTGTGTGGGTTGTTTTTGGCAGAATTATTCACTAATTATTCCGGTCAAAATTAATACACTCCGCTTATTCTACGCCTGACCTTGCCACACCCCTGCTCCATTGACGTCGCTAGTCAAAGATTGATAAGCCTTACACATCGCTCCAAAGAGGGCGGTATCAGGAAGCAAACAATAAACAACCAGGAAGGATATAAGCGATGCTTAGGAAGAGCAGAATCTCTGCTGCGATTGCGTTCGCCTTGGCGAGCCTTGCGGCGGCCCCATCCGTATCTGCCGAAGAAGGGCAGAACGTCGAAAAACTTCAGAAAATCAAAGTCACTGGCTCCCGTATCTCTCGTGTTGAAGTTGAGACCGCGCAACCTGTACAGGTGATGAGCAAGGCCGATATCGAACGAAGTGGTTTAACGTCTGTTGGCGATATTCTGCAGCGCATTCCTGCTATTTCTGGTCAGGCGCAAAGTACATCTGTGAACAACGGTGGCAATGGTACCGTTACCGTAAACCTTCGAGGTTTGGGCACTCAAAGAACGTTGGTGTTGGTGAATGGCAGAAGAATGGTCTATGGCGGGTCGGGCGCGAACTCATCGGTTGATCTGAATACTATTCCTGTTGCGATTATTGAGCGTGTTGAGATCCTTAAAAATGGAGCATCTTCCATTTATGGTGCTGATGCTGTGGGCGGTGTGGTGAACATTATCACCAAGACTGGATTTGATGGATTTGAGCTGAATGGTCAAATTGGTCAAACCAGTAAGTCAGATGCAGAAGCGCACGATGTGAATATGGTCGCAGGTGGCTCAACTGATGTTTCCAACTATGTTTTCTCAGCGGGTCTCGTTGAAGAGAAAGAAGCGATGGCCGGAGCTCGCTCTTTTTCCAATGTCGATTATGAGCATGATGGTGCAGGAGGCCAGTATATTGGTGGTAGTAGTCGTGTTCCTTGGGGCTACTTCAAAACAAGTCAGGGGGTTCTGACAAAGGGGCCTGAAGGTAGCACTAACCTTCGGCCATATGATTCTGTCGCGGATGCCTACAATTATGCTCCGGAGAATTATTTAAAAACGCCAAGCAAGCGTTGGTACACTTCTTTCTTCGGAGATCGTTCTCTGGGGCAATTGGGTGTACTGGGCGAAACAAGATTTTTCTCTGAGGCATCATATTTAAATCGTCAGTCAGATTATTTGTTGGCCGCGACCCCCTTGGCTTCTGGCACTGATGGTTTGAATCCAATCTCGAAAGATAATGCATTCAATACAACTGGTGAAGATATAGCTGATTGGCGGTATCGCACTATTGAAGCCGGTGGTCGAAATCGGATGTTTGACTCATCAACTAGCCGATTGGTATTAGGTTTTGATGGGCAACTTGAAAACTCCTGGACTTGGGATACCGCGTTTGTGTATGGCAAGACCAAAACCACCGAGTCTGAACAAAATGTATTCATGAAGGACCGCATTAATAATGCCATTGGTGCAACATCTGCGGATGGCAAGCAGTGCCTTGACTCCGGTGGAAAAGTGATTGCTGGTTGTGTGCCCTGGAACTTGTTTGGGGGTGGAGGCCTAAGTCAAGACGCGATCAAGTATGCGAGTTTTACCCGTAATGACAATGGTTCAAATGAGCAGCAGTCATTGGAGTTTAACTTGTCTGGTGATTTGCTCGAGTGGCAAGCAGGCACTATCGGATTTGCTACCGGCTATCAGGTACGCAAGGAAAGTGGTGAAACTAATCCAGATGCATTGGTATCCCTGGGTAATGCAACTGGTAATGCAGAAACCGCCACCAAGGGGAGCTATGATGTTAACTCTTTGTATGGCGAGTTGATCGTTCCACTGTTGTCAGATAAGCCTTTTGTAGAGTCCTTGGAAGCGAGTGTCTCTTCACGCTATGATAATTACAGCTCATTTGGTGACAATATCGCAATGGGTTATAGCATTACCTATCGTCCATATAGTGACCTGATGTTGCGTGGTACTTATTCTGATGTGTTCAGAGCGCCGACAATCTCTGATCTGTATAGCGGTAAATCACAGAGCTTTGATCCATTAACTGATCCTACAGGGCAAGATGATGACCCGCAAAAACCAGTTTACTACGGTGGTAATAGCGAGCTAAAACCAGAGCAAGGATATAGTACCTCTTTGGGGGCTGTATATTCCCCTTCGTATATAGAAAATGCATCTCTGACAGTCGATCTCTGGTCGGTTAAACTGGATGACGTCATTGATGTTGTTAATCCTCAGTATATGTTGGATCAGTGTTTTTCTAGTGGCCAGTTCTGCGACAAGATAGATCGCGCGCCAGATGGAAAAATAATGGGGATCGATGCCACCTATGCAAATTTGAATTCGTTGGAAACCAATGGCGTAGATTTTAATGTTAAATATGCCTACGACTTCGATTTTGCAATGCTTGCCGCTAACTGGGAAAACTCATATTTAAAGAAATATGAGGTGACTCAGCCAAATGGTGAAACACTGGATTATGCGGGCACGTTTGTGAGCGACCAAATTGGCAATTATTCAAAGTGGCGCTCAACAATGTCACTGGATCTGTTTAATGAAAAAGTGGGAGGGAGTTGGTCTGCTCGTTATATTAAAGGTGTTACTTATACGGCAGATGACATAGATTTTAATGTCCCTAGTATGGTTTACCATGATTTGAATGCGCGTTATCAGGTGACTAAAGCCTTGCGTTTGACCACCGGGATTAATAACGTGTTTGACAAAACACCACCACTTATCTTGAATGCGCTGTCAGCGAATACAGATACCGTTACTTATGATGTGCTCGGTAGAACTTATTACCTGAGAGCGAACTACAAGTTCTAATCAACCCCGTTGATATACAACCTCAGCCGGCCCGGTCGGGCCGGCTGTGCCCAACGTCCAAGGAAGTTACGGAGATAGGGTAATCCTATGAAGACAAGGACCATTACAATGAAGAAAGCGCTCCTTGGCAGCCTGGTTTCGGCCGCCTTGTTGACCAGCTTCAATCTGAGTGCCGCCACTGCCGGTCAGGCTGTGGACGCTCAAGCCGCCACCAATAATGCATCCAAAGTTTCCCAGCAGAAGATCGACAGCTATGCCGAATCTGCCGAATCCGCACTGGCCCAGTACAAGGCCGCCCTGCGCCAGGTCGACAGTCTGCGCACCTACAACGAGCAGGTGAGCAAGATGGTCGAGTCCCAGAGCGCCGAGCTGGCGTCGATGCAAAAGCAGATCGCCCAGATTGATCAGACCAGCACCGAAGTGGTGCCCCTGATGCTCAAGATGATCGACTCCCTCGAACAATTTGTGTCACTGGATCTGCCGTTCCAGAAGGTCGAGCGCGAGGACCGCGTAGCGGCCCTGACCGACCTGATGAACCGGGCCGATGTCACCATCTCCGAGAAATACCGCAAGATCCTGGAGGCTTACCAGATCGAGGAGGGCTTCAGCCGCACCATCGAATCCTACAAGGCGAGCCTGGACAAGGATGGCAGCGAGAAGACCTACGAGTTCCTGCGGGTTGGCCGTATCGCGTTGCTTTACCAGTCCCCGGATGGCAATGAGACCGGCATGTGGAACAAGAAGACCCGTCAGTGGGAAGAGTTGCCCCAGGAGTATCGCAGTGCGGTTGAACAGGGCCTTCGCATCGCCAAGAAGCAGGCGCCTCCTGCGCTGATCAAGCTGCCGGTTCAAACTGCGGAGAAAGCATCATGAAAGGAATCAAACTTGCTATTGCCTCCCTGATTGCGGGAGCAACCCTGGTCACCCTGCCGGTGACCGCCGCCGAAAAACCGGTGGATCTCAATGCGCTGCTGAACCAGGTCAAGGCCTCCAGCCTAAGCGAATCCCAACTCAACAAGGAGCGGGAAGCCCGCTTCCTGGCTGACAAGAACGAGCAGGGGGCGCTGCTGGCCAAGGCCAAGGCCGAGCTGGCAGCCGAAACCGCCAAGGGCGAGCAGCTCAAGGCGACCTTTGATGCCAACGACAAGCAGTTGACCGAACTGACCGAAACCCTGCGCCAGCGTTCTGGCAACATGGGCGAGATGTTTGGTGTGCTGCGTCAGTTCGCCGGTGAGTTCAAGGGGATCTTCAACGCCTCTGCTCGTCGGGTCGAGCATCCGGAGCAATCCGCCCTGTTGACCCGTCTGGCCGAGAGTAAAGAGCTCCCCTCCAGCGACGATCTGGAAGCGTTCTGGACCACCACCCTCAGCCGCATGGTGGACGGTGGCAAGGTGAGCCAGATCCCGGCGACCGTGGTCTACGGTGAGGGCAACCAGGCCGAGAAGACCGTCACCCAGATCGGCGAGTTCAACACTGTCTCCGAAGGCAAGTACCTCACCTTTGTGCCGGAGACCGGTAAATTCGAGCAGCTCTCCCGTCAACCGGAGAAGAGCGTGCTGGCTCCCATCGCCGAGTTTGAACAGGGCGGTGACGGGGTCAAGCCCATCTTTATCGACCCGTCTCGTGGCGTGATCCTCTCCCTGCTGGTGCAGTCACCGACCCTCAAGGAGCGTATCGATCAGGGTGGTTCCGTGGGTTATGTGATCCTGGCATTGGGGGTCATCGGTACCCTGCTGGCCATCTTCTGCGGTATCCGGCTGTCGCTGATCGGATCGTCCATGCGCAAGCAGCTGAAATCCGATCAGATCATCAAGGGCAACCCCATTGGTGACATGCTGGGGGCCTACCAGAACCATCGCGGTGACAACATCGAGGATCTGGAGTCCAAGCTCGACGAGATCATCCTGCGCAACGTGCCCAAGTTCGAGAAGGGCATCAGCCTCATCAAGCTGATCGCCTCCGTCGCGCCGCTGCTGGGCCTGCTCGGCACCGTAGTGGGGATGATTGCCACCTTCCAGGCCATCACATTGTTCGGTACCGGCGATCCCAAGCTGATGGCAGGCGGTATCTCCGAGGCGCTGGTGACCACCATGCAGGGTCTGGTCGTCGCGGTGCCCATGCTGTTCCTCTACACCATTGTGCAAACCCAGAGCCGTCGTCTGATCCAGGTGCTGGAAGAGCAGAGCGCCGGTTTCGTCGCCCGTTATCAGGAACGTCTGCACGCCTCCAAAGCCGCAGCGTAAGGAGTCACCCATGTGGTTCTGGTTGATTGAAGAAGTCGAGTCGGTCCGCCGGTTTTTGGGATTGGGGGGCGATGTACTGGTCGCCCTGTTCTTCCTGACCCTGATGATGTGGGCCCTGTTGCTGGAGCGCTGGTTCTACTTCATGGCGGTCTACCCCAAGCAGGTGAAGCAGACCAAGGCCACCTGGCTGGCCCGCACCGATCATCTCTCCTGGTCTGCCAAGCAGATCCGGCGCGAGCTGGTCTCACGGGTTGCCATGGCGGTGGACAAGGGGATGCCGGTCATCAAGGTGCTGATCGCTCTCTGCCCGTTGATGGGGCTGCTCGGTACCGTGGTGGGGATGGTGCAGGTGTTTGATACCCTGGCCATCACCGGCACAGGTTCGCCGCGGGCGATGGCATCGGGGATCTCCAAAGCAACGGTACCGACCATGGCGGGCATGATTGCCGCCCTTTCCGGCCTGTTTTTTGTCAACCAGCTCGATCACAAGGCCAAACTGGCGGTGCAAAAGCTGGAAGACAACCTGAAACACGGTTGATGCAGGATGCATACCCCCGGCGAGGCATGGCCTGCCGGGGGCACAGAACAAGCAAGGAGTTTCTGCTATGAGAAAACGTTACAGCGACAGCGGTGCTGACGAGGCGGCTATCGATTTGACCCCCATGCTGGACATAGTGTTCATCATGCTGATCTTCTTCATCGTCACCACCTCCTTCGTCAAGGAGTCCGGTGTCGAGATCAACCGTCCCAGTGCCAGCACGGCCGAGACGGTGAAGAAGGGCAATATCATGGTCGCGGTGCGCGAAAACGGTCAGGTCTGGGTCGACAAGCGGGTGGTCGAGGTGGGGGCGGTACGCGCCAACATCGAGCGGCTGCGGGCCGAAAACCCGGAGAGCGCCGTGGTGATCCAGGCCGATAACGAATCCCGTTCCGGTCTGGTGGTGCAGGTCATGGATCAGATCCGCATGGCCGGTGTCCAGAACATCTCCATCGCGGCAGACAAGAGCAGCTGATGCCGGAGAGAGACCTATGAGATACCTGATATCGTTGGCGGTCTCCTGTGTGGTGGTGTTCTTTCTGTTTCTGGGAATGAACAAGCTGATCACACCGGATCACCGGGAGCTGGTGGAGAAGGATGACGTCACCATGACCGATTTCATCCGCCTCAAGCCCCAGGAGACCCTGCAAGAGAAACAGCGGGAGCTGCCCAAACCGCCGCCGCCCAAGCGTCCGCCGCCTCCTCCCGAGATGGAAGTGGCCAGCACGGATCGGCCGAAGATGGATAGCGCGCCGATGGACATGCCCAAGCTCGACATCCCGGTCAACATCGGTGGTGGCAATGCGCTCGGTGCCTACAGCACCGGCGGTGGTGGTGGCGGCGTCGGTGGCAACAACGGTGCCATTCCGCTGGCAACCTTCGAGCCCATGATGCCCCGCAAGGCGGCACTGGCAGGTCTGGCTTCCGGCAAGGTATTGGTGGAGTTCACCGTCACCGAGCGCGGCACCGTCAGCAACGTGCGGATCGTCAAGGAAGAGCCGCGCAGCTATGACCTCGGCAAAGAGGCGCGCAAAACCATCGCCAAGTGGACGTTCAAACCGGCCATGGTGGATGGCAAGCCGCAGGCGAGCCGTATGCAGCAAGAGATCGAGTTTGCGGTCAACTAAGGAAGGTGGCGATGAACAAGTTACACAAGATGATCCTCGCCCCGGTCGCCATGGCGGTGCTGCTCAGCACCGCCAGTTGGGCTGCCGAGCAGCCGACCCTGTCGGATCGGGCCTATCGGGCGGTCAACAAGGCGCAGGAGCTGATCACCGAGAAGAAATACAGCGAGGCAAATGCCAAGTTGCAAGATGCGCTCTCTGGCGCGGGCGAGCGGGTCTACGACAAGGGGGTCATCTTGCAGACCCTCGGTTTCGTGGCCGCCCAGCAGGAGAAATACGGTCAGGCGACCAAGTACTTTGCCGATGCCATCGCGACAGGCGGTCTGCCGCCACCGGTGGCCCAGCAGGTGCGCTACAACCTGGCCCAGCTCTACATGGCAGAGGGCAATTATCAAGGCTCGATCAAGACCATGAAGGAGTGGTTTGCCAACCAGGGCAAGGATGACAAGCCCAACTCCCATGCCTATATCACCCTGGCCAACGCCCACGTGCAGCTCAAGCAGTACCGTGACGCGATCCCGGCGGTGGATCAGGCGATCAAGCTCTCGGCAGGTAAAGCGCCGGAGTCCTGGTATCTGCTGAAGATGGGCGCTCACTACGAGCTGAAACAGTACAAACCGGCGACCGAGGTACTGACCTCTCTGGTCAACATGTTCCCGGAGAAGAAGAAGTACTGGACCCAGCTGTCGGCCATGCATATGCAGGCGGGGAATGATGGCAAGGCACTGGCGGCGCTGGAGTCGGCCTACAACCTTGGCATGCTGACCGAGGCAGCCGAGCTGCAGCGTCTCGCCAACTACCTCGCCTTCAGCGGCATTCCCCATCGCGCCGCACGGGTGATGGAGAAGGGGATGAAGGAGGGGGTGATTGAGCAGAGCGCCAGCAACTACAAGACCCTGGCGAACTACTGGCATCAGGCCAAGGAGCTGGATCCGGCCATCGACACCCTGGCCAAGTCCTATCAGCTGGCCCCGAGCGCCGAATTGCAGTTGAAAATGGCGCGCATGATGATCCAGAGCAAACGCTATCAGGATCTGGTGGCGCTGGCCGCCAAACCGGCGGCCAATGCCAATGGTGAGCAGCGTGCGGATCTCAAGTTCCTGACCGGGGTCGCCTATTTTGAGCAACAAAAGCCGAAGGAGGCCCTCAACGCCTTCACCCAGGCGGCTCAGAATGGCAACGTCAGCGGTCGGGCATCCCCTTGGATCAGCTTCCTCAAGGAGCAGAGTGGCGCGGGGGAGGCAACCGTCCAGTAATGCCAATGACAACTACCTGTAGTCCCTTTTATGGTTGCCTGGTGGCTCCATTAACCGCTCTTCGGAGCGGTTTTTTTATGGCGGCAGCCAGCACCTGCTGGTGGCCAATGCGCTGTTTCATCCCTTTCACGGCAATAAAGTGCCACTGCCTGCATTGGCTTATCTCCCCGAATGTGACAAACGTTTTAGCCACCGCGGCAACCGTGACACCAGGTGGCGCAGCGAGTGGTTGACGGGTAAGCGGGGGGGCCTGCTCGCTGGGCACCAGTACCGTTCATCTTTCTCTCAGCTGCGACTTGCTAGGGTGGCTTTTGCTCTGTTGAGAAGCGTCACACCGAAAACGGCCACTTTTAACAAGAAAAGCAACATATCGAAGTTGAAATTTTGGCCGACTCAGGAAAGAATGCGCGCTCGGTTATTGGCGCCGTGGTGCAGGTTGACCCGCCACCGGCAGACCGAGGATAAGACGGCCTCCGGCCCATTTGGTACAGGAAACCACACAGGAATTTTATGAATCCCCTTCGCACTGCCGCTTCGGCCCTTTTATGCACATTTGCGCTGGTCAGCCAGCAGGCTGCCGCCGTCGAGTACCGTCTGCCTGCGGCCAACAGCCGCCTGATCGGTGAAAACCAGCAATACGTGGTGCCTGCGGACAACCGTCCGCTGGAGCAGATCGCCTCCGACTTCCAGCTGGGTCTGACCAACATCATGGAAGCCAACCCGGGTGTTGATCCCTATCTGCCTAAGGCGGGTAGCACCCTGATCATCCCCCACCAGCTGATCCTGCCCAACGCGCCGCGCGAAGGGATCGTCATCAACGTCGCCGAGATGCGTCTCTACTACTACCCGAAAGGGAAGAACGTGGTGGAAGTGCTGCCCATCGGCATCGGCCAACTGGGGGTCAACACCCCGGAGAACTGGATCACCAAGGTAGAGCGCAAGCGCGCCAACCCGACCTGGACCCCGACCGAGAACATCCGTCGCCGCTATGCCGCCCAGGGCAAGACCCTGCCTGCAGTATGGCCAGCCGGCCCGGATAACCCCATGGGTCTGCACGCCCTCTACATCGGCAACCTCTATGCCATCCACGGCACCAACGCCACCTTCGGTATCGGTCTGCGGGTGAGCAGCGGTTGTGTGCGTCTGCGCGCCGACGACATCAAGTATCTGTTCGACAACGTGCCGGTCGGCACCCGTGTCCAGTTCGTCAACCAGCCGGTCAAGACCACGGTCGAGCCGGATGGCGGTCGCTACATGGAAGTACACGAGCCGCTGTCGCGCAACGAAGAGGAGTTCAACTCCACCGCTTCCGTGCCGCTTCCGATGACCCCGGCCATTACCCGCTTCATCGCTCACGCCGAGTCTGACTCCAACGTGGTCAAGCAGGTACTGGAACAGCGTACCGGTATGCCGACCCGCCTCAATCCCTGATTGAGCAAGTTGGCGGTGCCGCTGGCACTCGTAGGATAAAGAAAACGGCGACCATCTGGTCGCCGTTTTTTATGAGGCATTCGCCGCTTGCTTACTGCACGCAAACCGGGCAGAAGGCGTAGGTGCCTTGCGGATCATTGAAGCGGGTGAGCGGGTCGAGGCTGCGGTTCACTTCCACCAGCGCCTTGCCAAATCCCGCTGGCAACCAGCTTTGCAACTGCGGAGCCAGCACTTGGGCGCTGCTGTCGAACAGCTGGCGCAGGAACTTGTCTTTGGCTGACTCCTCCTGCTCGATGGGGGTCACCTGCCACTCCTTGAGGTTGGCCAGTTCGGCTGCGGCCTTGATGGCGTCATCCAGATTGCCGAACTCGTCCACCAGACCCAGGGTCTTGGCGTCTTCGCCGGTCCAGACCCGGCCTTCGGCCGCTTTCTCGGCCTCTTCCGGGCTCAGGCCGCGGCCCTTGCTGACCAGACCGATGAAGCGCTGATAGGTATCTTCCACGCTCAACTGGATCGCCTGACCGACGTGATCCGGCAGGGCGCGGGTCGGGCCTACGCCGACGTAATCTGTGGTGCCGACCCCGTCGGTGTGTACCCCGAACTGGGCCAGTGCCTTGTCGATGGTGGCGAACATGCCGAACACCCCGATGGAGCCGGTGAGAGTGGTCGGGAAGGCAAAAATCTTGTCCGCATCGGCGGAGATCCAGTAGCCACCGGAGGCGGCATAGCTGCCCATGGAAACCACCACCGGCTTGCCTGCTTGTTTCAGGGCCAGCAGCTCGGCGCGGATCTGCTCAGCGGCAAAGGCGCTGCCGCCCGGGCTGTCGACCCGCAAGACCACGGCTTTAACCTTGTCATCGCGGCGGGCATCGGCCAGCAGATCGGAGAGGGTATCACCGCCTATGGTACCGGCAGGCTGCACGCCATCCATGATGGCGCCGCTGGCGACCACCAAACCCACCTCATCCTTGCCGCTCTGGGGATATTGTTCCGGGATGGCTGCCAGATACTCTTTCAGGCCGACCCCTTTCCAGCCGTGATCGTCCGCTTCACCGACCTCTTTAATGACCGCCTGGGTCATCTCGTCGCGGGTAGCCAGCTGATCCACCAGACCGTTGTCGAGGGCGTAGTTGGCGGCATTGCCACCGGCTTTGCGCAGCAGCTCGAGGAAGCGCTCTTTGCCCGGTGCGACCGCATCGGGTTCGATCTCCCGCTGTTCGGCGACATCCGCCACATAGGATTGCCACAGCTGATCTAGCCAGCGCTGGTTTGCCTCCTTGCTCTCGGGGGACATCTCGTCGCGGGTATAGGGCTCGACGAAGGATTTGTAGGTGCCGACCTTGAACACGTGCGGGGTGATGTTGAGCTTCTCCAGTGCCGACTTGAAGTAGGTCTGGTAGACACCAAGCCCCTCGATCACCACGGCGCCACTCTGGTTGAGCAGCACGTGATCGGCGTGGGCCGCCAGCAGGTACTGGCCCTGGCTATAGAAGTCGGCCATGGCGATCACCGGTTTGCCGCTCTCCCGGAAGGAGTCGATGGCGCGCGCCACCTCCTGCAGTTTGCTGAAGTTGGCCCCCTGCAGCCCTTGCGGCTTGATCACCAGCGCCTTGATGCGCTCGTCATCCTTGGCACTCTTGATGGCCCACAGCAGGTCGGAGAGAACGATCTCGCTCGGTTGCTCGTCGCTGCTGTCCATCTGGCGCAGCAGTTGTACGGTGGGATCGGTCTGGGAGCGTTGCTCCACCAGCACCCCGTTGAGATTGAGGGTCAGCGCCCCTTCGATGGGAGCCTGAGGGGCCTCTTTCTGGCTGACGCTGAAGACGATGACCAGCACTACGATGAGAAACAGCAGATTGACCAGCATCAGCCGGGTGAAATTGAGCAGGCGCCACAGGCTGCGGAACAACCAACCCAGACCTTTGAAAATAGACATAGTCGCGTTATCGCCCTGTTAATGGGTAAAGAAGGGTCATTATTAACCAGTTGCGGGCGAAATTGCCATTTCCCACTGGCGGATCCCGCCTATCTTCGTTCAGGGCACGGCTGTTCGCTGAAAATTTGTCCAAACATTTGTTTGAAAAAGGATTTTCGATTCTTTACTCTAGCCTCAGTTTGATAACAAAAAATTAACTGGAGGCATCGTGAGCCGCTATCCGACCCTGCTGACCCCGCTCGACCTTGGCTTTACCCAGCTGCGCAACCGGGTGTTGGGCGTTGTTCCATGCACCCAGGCCTTAAAGAGGAAGGCATCATGAGTCGCTATCCCCATCTGCTGACGCCCCTTGACCTCGGTTTTACCCAGCTGCGCAACCGGGTGTTGATGGGCTCCATGCACACTGGCCTCGAAGAGGAGAAGGGCGGTTTTGACAAGCTGGCTGCCTTCTATGCCGAGCGGGCCCGCGGTGGTGTTGGCCTTATCGTCACCGGCGGTATCGCCCCCAATCTGCGCGGTCGGCTGGTGCCTCACGGCTCCCAGCTGAGCTTTCCATGGCAGGTGAGCAAGCACAAGAAGGTGACCAGCGCCGTGCATCAGGAGGGGGGCAAAATAGCGCTGCAGATCCTCCATGCCGGTCGCTACGCCTACCATCCCTTCAGTCTGGCGCCGAGCGCCCTCAAGGCGCCCATCTCCCCGTTCAAGCCGCGCGCTATGAGCGAGCGGCAGATCCGCGGCACCATTCGCGACTTCGCGGCCACTGCCGCGTTGGCAAAGGCGGCCGGTTATGACGGCGTCGAGGTGATGGGCTCGGAAGGCTATCTCATCAACCAGTTCATCTGCGAGCGCACCAACAAGCGCACCGATGGCTGGGGCGGCAGCAGCGAAAACCGGATGCGCTTCCCGGTGGAAATTGTTCGCGCCATCCGCGAGCGGGTCGGCACCGACTTCATCATTATCTTCCGCCTCTCCATGCTCGATCTGGTGGAGCAGGGCTCGACCCTGGAAGAGGTGATTGCGCTAGGCAAAGCGCTGGAAGCGGTGGGGGTGACCCTGATCAACACTGGCATCGGCTGGCACGAGGCGCGTATTCCCACCATCGCCACCAGCGTGCCGCGCGGCGCCTTCAGCTGGGTCACTGCCGAGCTGAAAAAGCATCTCACCGTGCCGCTTATCACCACCAACCGGATCAACACCCCGGAGGTGGCCGAGCGCATTCTGGTGGGCGGCGAGGCGGATATGGTCTCCATGGCGCGCCCCTTCCTGGCGGATCCCGAATTTGTCATCAAGGCGGCCGAGAATCGGGCGGACGAGATCAACACCTGCATCGCCTGCAACCAGGCTTGCCTTGACCATGTCTTCAAGCAGAAGCGGGCCTCCTGTCTGGTCAATCCCCGCGCCTGTTTCGAGACCGAGCTGACCTTTGGCCGCGTGCCACAGCCCAAGAAGCTGGCGGTTGTGGGGGCAGGCCCGGCCGGGCTGGCGTTTGCCTGCTACGCCGCCGAGCGCGGCCATCAGGTGAGCCTGTTCGATCAGGCGAGCGAAATCGGCGGCCAGTTCAATTTCGCCAAGCAGATCCCCGGCAAGGAGGAGTTTCACGAGACCCTGCGCTATTTCGCCAAGCGGTTGGAGAAGTGCGGCGTCGAGCTTTACCTTGGTCAGCGCCAGAGTGCCGAGAGCCTGCTCGGCGGCGGTTTTGACGAGGTGATCCTCGCCACCGGTATCCGTCCGCGCACCCCCAATATTCCGGGGATCGAGCATCCCAAGGTATTGAACTACCTCGATGTATTGCGGGATCACAAGCCGGTCGGTGATAAGGTGGCGGTGATCGGCGCTGGCGGTATCGGCTTCGATGTGGCCGAATTCCTTGTGGAGAAAAGGGTTGAGACAGATGCCGGGAGCCACCGTGATCACTGGCTCAAGGAGTGGGGCATTGACAAGCAACTCGGCGAGCGTGGCGGCCTCACGACTCCTGAAATCGACGCCCCCGAGCGCCAGATCTGGCTGCTCCAGCGCAAGGAGAGCAAGGTGGGTGACGGCCTTGGCAAGACCACCGGCTGGATCCACCGTACCGTGCTCAAGAACCGCAAGGTGCAGATGCTCTCCGGGGTGCAATATCTGGGGATCGATGACGAGGGCTTGCACATTCAGGTGGGCGGGACCAAGCAGTGTCTGCCGGTGGATCAGGTGATAGTCTGCGCCGGGCAGGAGCCCCTCAAGGAGCTGCAGGCCGGGTTGCAGGCGGTAGGCAAGCCGGTGCACATCATCGGCGGTGCCGACGTGGCTGCCGAGCTGGATGCCAAGCGGGCCATCCGCCAGGGGGCCGAGCTGGCTGCGGTTATCTAGCCAGCTGTGCCATCCTGCCCTTTATAGTGCGATAAACCCCTGAGCCTCAGGGGTTTTCTTCATTCGGTGCTGTGCTAAGGTAGCGCCATCATTGCCCCAGAGAAGGAATTGCCCATGGATGCCCTCACCCTGTTGCTCAACCGCCACTCCTGTGGCCGCCTGACCACACCCGCACCGAGTGGTGAGGTGCTCGACAATATCCTCAAGGCGGGCCTGCGCGCGCCGGATCACGGCACCCTGACTCCCTGGCAATTCATTCTGTTTGAAGGGGAGGGGCGCGAGCGGTTGGGCAAGCTGTTGGCCGAGGCTGCCCGTGCTCGTGGCGAGGATGACGATAGCGTCAAGAAGTGCAGCGAAGCGCCGCTGCGGGCGCCCTTGGTCGTGGCGGTGGCAACCCGTTATCAGGAGCACCCCAAGGTGCCGAAACTGGAGCAGGAGCTCTCCGCCGGTTGCGCCCTGATGGCAATGCAGATGGCGGCGCAGGCGCAGGGCTTCAACGGCATCTGGCGCTCCGGCTGGTTTATCTTCGATGCGCAGATCAACAAGGGACTGGGATTGGCGGCGGAAGATCAGCTGGTGGGCTTCCTCTACCTCGGCACCCCCATGCTGGAAGCGCGCAAACTGCGCGAACTGCCGCGCGATGAGTTTGTCCGCCGTTTCTGACACTTCGGTCACGTTGCGCTAGAAAAAAGTAAAGCCTCGAGAAATCGGGGCTTTTTTGTTTAACCGTGAATAGTAACCAGAGTGGTTGGGGAAAATAAATGGGTCAAAGAGGCTTCGCGTGCCATAGCAGGTAATTATTTAAATAGTGCGATGTACCTCGCAATCCTGTTGTATTTCACTATGTAAAACGTTTGCGCATTCGATAATATCTCCCTGCCAGTTTAGAAGGGCACTCCTTCTAATTTTTCTGCGATGAGAGTCGCAATTCCGTAGCACCTTTTAACAGCCCAACGTCTTCGTGACATTGGGCTTTATTTTTTATGAGGTGTCGGGGCGGCGGTGAGCTGATGGCGGCATCGGCTCACCGCCCGGTGGCTACCTTATGCCCTGTTTTTGGCGGGCAGGATCCGGGCCGGGTTGCCGACTACCCGGGCACCGGCCGGTACATCTTTGGTGACTACAGCACCCGCGCCGACGATCGCCTCTCGCCCTATGGTGACACCGGGCAGCAAGATGGCGCCGCCCCCAATCCAGACCTTATCTTCAATGGTGACCGGCAGCGCCGTCTCTGTTCCCTGAATCCGTTCGTCGGCCTCCAGTGCATGGGCTGCGGTATAGATCTGCACATTTGGCCCAATCATCACGTTGGCGCCGATGCGGATGGGGGCATTATCCAGCAGGGTCGCCCCCATATTGATGTAGGAGTCCTTGCCTAGGTGGATGTGGCGGCCATAGGTACAGTAGAGGGGCGGGCAGATAAAGGCGTTCTCTGCCAGTTCGCCAACCAGCTCCGCCAGCTGTGTCCGCTGCTCTGCGTCCTCTTCCGCCTGATTGAAACGGCGGTAGCGCCGTGCCGCCTCCAAGCGCAACTGGGCCAACTCGGGGGCCATGCAGTTGTACGGTTGGCTGCTGATCATCTTCTGGTATTCGCTCATGGAGGTTCCTTTCCTTCATCTGTCATGGGATTGGATATTGGCGCCAATACGGCAGGAGGAACGTGATCATCCACCCGATACGGGCAGAACCAGATTGGCAGGTCTGCCTTCGGCAAAGGCCAGAACATTCTCGAACGCCACGCGAAAGTAGAGTTCGTAGCTGTTTTGCTCCACATAGCCGAGATGAGGTGTCGCCAATACGTTGGGCAGGCGCAGCAGGGGCTCGTTTTGTGGCGTTGCCGGTTCGATGTCAAACACATCGATCGCGGCCCGTTTCCCAGGATGGTTGCATAGCTCCGCATAGAGGGCGCCCGGCTCGATAAGTTCGGCCCGGCTGGTATTGACCAGCAGAGAGTCACCTTTCATGCGGGTCAGATCTGCGCGGGTAACAGCGCCGCGGGTTGTCTCGCTCAGGCGCAGATGCAGTGTGAGGATATCGGCTTGACTGAAGAACGCCTCCTTGCCAGAGGCGCTGGCATAGCCATCCAGCTCGGCCTGCCTTCGCGAAGCCTCACTGCCCCATATCAGTACCGACATGCCAAATGCCTTGCCATAGCGGGCGATCCGCTGGCCTATCTTGCCGTAGCCCCAGATGCCGAGTGTCAGGCCATGCAGAGTGCGTCCCAAACCGAGGCTGCCGGATTGCTGCCATTGACCTTGGCCCAGCGCTTGGCTGTAAGCCGGAATATGGCGGGAGGCGGCCATGATGAGCGCCCAGCAGAGCTCGGCGGGGGCAATGGGGCTGCCTACGCCTTCTGCCACGGCAACGCCGTACCGCTGGCACAGTGCCGGGTCGATATGCTGGCTGATTTTGCCGGTCTGGCTGATGAGTTTAAGGGTGGGAAGCCGCATCAGCAGTTGTTCGTCGATGCGGGTACGCTCGCGGATCAGCACCAGTGCTTCCACATCTGCCAGCTTGGCTGCAAGTCGCGCCGGATCCGGTTCGCTCTGGTTGAGGATGATAACGTCATGAGCTGCAAGCAGCGCAAAGCAGGGGAGGTGGCGCACCTGATCCTGATAGTCATCCAGAATGGCAATCCGCATAAGAAGTCCCTCTCGGTTGCGTTGGCTCGGATCGCTATCTTACCGGAATAAAGGCGAGTGTTGTTTTCAAACGAACACAATCAGAAGGGAGGGCGATCATGCCCATGTCCACGGACCTGGAAGAGTTCGACAGGCCAAAACAATCAGGGCCCCCGAATGGGAGCCCTGATGGCATGAGGTTGGCGTCTATGTTGCCCGCGCTTAGCCGTGCTTGCGGCCGGAGAGGCGGCACCACTCTTCCTTGACGGCGGTCGGGTCCATCTCGAACCACTGGCCGTAGATGGTTTCCAGCTCCGGCGCCTGGCTCTCCAGCACGCCGGAGAGGGCCATCAGGCTGCCCGCTTTGCCGTGGCCGGCTATAAGTGGCGCCAGTTCGCGCAGCGGGCCGGCCAGGATGTTGGCGACCACCACGTCCGCTTCGACATCTTGCGGCTGGTCGGCCGGCAGGTAGAGTTCGATCTGGCCCGCAACCCCGTTACGCTCGGCGTTGTCGCGGCTGGCCTGGATGGCTTGCGGGTCGATGTCGATGCCGATGACGCGGGCGGCGCCCAGCTTCAGGGCGGCGATGCCGAGAATGCCGGAGCCACAACCAAAGTCGACCACGGTTTTACCGGTCAGATCCAGTCCGTCCAGCCACTGCAGGCAGAGGGCGGTGGTGGGGTGGGTACCGGTACCGAAGGCCAGACCCGGATCCAGCATGACGTTGACCGCATCGGGGTTCGGCACATCGCGCCAGCTCGGGCAGATCCAGAGGCGCTCGCCAAACTGCATGGGGTGGAAGTGATCCATCCACTCGCGCACCCAGTCCTTGTCTTCCAGCTGCTCGACCTTGTAGCCGACGTTTTCGCCGAAAATCTGCTGGAAGAAGGCGATGGTGGGGGCCGGATCGGTTTCGGCATCGAACAGACCCATCACTTCGGTCTCGCCCCAGAGCGGGGTTTCACCGGGCATGGGTTCATAGACGGGCACATCCTTGGCATCCATAAAGGTCACGGCCTGGGCTCCACGCCCCAGCAGCATGTTGCTCACCTTGTCTGCGGTCTTGGCAGTGGCGTTGATTCGAATTTGTATCCAGGGCATGGCGTCGACTCTTCATAAATGTGAAACCGCGAGATTCTATCATCATGGGGCAGTGCTGTCGTGGTTTGCCCATGATGTGGGGGGATATGGGGGCTTTTGCCGGATTGGCACGGTTCCTGTATTGCTCTATGCAGGCGAAGACGATCGGTTTTCGCTGAACGCTTTGCTCAAGTTCCGTCATCTTTCACTGCCACCCTCGGGTGGCATTTTTTTATCTTTGTTTGTTGGCCTGGTAAACAGTCTGCCAGACAAAAAAAGAGCAAGGTCGGCACCTTGCTCAAGGACGGGCTGACGCCGTTTGGGCGCATTCATGCTGCTGTTGGCACGCCAGATGCAAAGACTAATATGTCCTGCATAAGGATATGTGTGTGATTGTTACCCCAATGTTCAGGTATTCAGGCCATTTCTCGCGAAATGGCCTCTTTTTTGGCTGATTGTCGGACGTTGGCCTGCCACTGGCTGACATGAGCGCCGCTGGTTGTGCCCGTTTGGGGCATCTCCTTGGTGAACTTATCCCATCATGGTGCGTTTGAGGGCTTAGTTGGCAAAGCCGCTCATGTCGATCACCAGCTTGCCTACCATGCGGCCCGCCTCCACCTCGGCATGGGCCTGAGCCAGCGTGACCGGGGTCAGCGAAGGGATGGTCCTGGTCAGGGTGGTCTGCAGTACCCCTTCATCGACCAGTGCCGCCACCCGGCCGAGCAGGCGGTGCTGCTCGATCATGTCCGGCGTCTGGAACAGGGAGCGGGTGAACATGAACTCCTGGCTGAAGGTGACACTCTTGCTCTTGAGCAGGGAGAGATCCCACGGCTCGCTCGATTCGGCGATGGTACAGATATGGCCAAACGGGCGGATCAGCCCGGCCATGGTGGCCCAGTGCTCGGCGGTGGCGTTGGTGCAGAAGATGGCATCGACCTGAGTGATGCCAAGGGCGGTCAGCTCCTCCTGCAACTTGTGGTGGTTCACGACCTGATGGGCGCCCATTTCGAGGCACCACTCACGGCTCTCTGGGCGGGATGCGGTCGCAATCACCTCCATGCCGGTGAGCTGGCGGGCCAGTTGGATGGCAATGGAGCCCACGCCACCGGCGCCGCCGATGATCAGCAGTTTGCCACGGCTCTCGCGGGTGAGGGCGAAGCGCTCGAACAGGGTCTCCCAGGCGGTGATGGCGGTGAGCGGCAGGGCGGCGGCCTCCACATCGCTCAAGCTGGTGGGGGCGATCGCGGCGATGCGCTCATCCACCAGTTGCAAGGCGCTGTTGCTGCCCGGACGGCTAATGTCGCCGGCATACCAGACCCGATCGCCCGCCTTGAACAGGGTCACTTCGCTGCCGGTGGCGATCACTTCTCCCACCGCATCCCAACCCAGTACCCGGGGTGAGCTTTCAATTTTGGCCTTGGGGGAGCGCACCTTGGTATCCACTGGATTGACGGAGGTAGCTGTGACCCGCACCAGCAGGTCCCGCGGGCCAGGGTTGGGGTCGGGCAGGTTGGCGGCGATAAAGCAGTCGGGGTGGTCGCTTGGCAGATAGTGAGTCAGGGCTATGGCTTTCATGGCTTTTCCTTTTAAATCGGTGTGTTCGGGATTGCCACTCACTCTAGTCTGGTTGATTATCAAGATTAAGATGGGTAATCGGTAAAGACTGTTTGAGTATATGAACAATGTCGATCTGGAGTTGATGGGACTGTTCGCCACCGTGGTGGAGCAGGGGAGCTTTACCCGAGCCGCCGAGCTGCTCGGTATGCCCAAGTCGTCGGTGAGTCAGAAGATCTCGCGGCTCGAATCCCAGCTCGGGGTGCGGCTGTTGCAGCGCACCACCCGCAGGTTGAGCCTGACGCCGCAGGGGGAACTCTATGTCGAACACTGTCAGGGATTGCTGGCACTGGCGCGCAGCGCCAATCTGGCGATGGCAAGGCTGCGCTCGGCCCCGGCGGGGCGGGTGCGGATCACCGCCCCCGAGGCGACCGGCACCCTGCTGCTTGGCCGGATCCTCGCCGAGTTTCGCGCCCTCTATCCAGAGGTAGTGCTGGAGCTGACCCTGAGTGACGAACAGCTCGATCTGGTGGGGGAGGGTTACGATCTGGCGCTGCGGGCGGCGCCGCTGAAAGACTCCAGCCTCATCTGTCGGCGCATCGGTCAGGTGGCACGCCATCTGGTGGCGGCACCTGCCTATCTGGCGGCTCACGGCATGCCGCAACAGCTGAGCGAGCTGGGACGTTATGCCTGTCTGGTGCACTCGGCCATGCCGGTGTGGCCATTGCAGGAGGGGGGCTGGCGGCCGCAGGGGGCCTGTGTCAGCAACAGCTTGCTGGCGCTGCGGGAGATGGCGCTCCATGACGGGGGGATTGCCTTGTTGCCCCACCATGTCTGTGAGGGGGATTTGGCGGCGGGGCGATTGCAGAAGGTGTTGCCGGATCAGCCCATTCCGGCCAACCCGTTTTACCTTATCTATCCGAGTCGGGAGCATCTGGCCCCCGCCCTGCGCACCCTGATGGATTTCGTGGCCGAGCGGTTGTCGTTCGCCTGAGTTACCAGCTGCTCTGGCTGGCCGACTCCTGATTGGGTTTGAGGCCAAGGGGCACCGACTGGCGCTCCGCCAGCATGCGGATCTGCCCTTCAATCAGGCTGGCACTGGGGCCCAGCACCAGCACCAGCTGGTGGTCGTTGAGCTGGATCCAGGAGAGGCAGCCCAGCCCCAGCAGGCGGGATTGATCCACCAGCGAAATATCGCGCACCCGCAGGCTGAGCCGGGTGAGGCAGACGCTCATCGCCACCAGATTGTCCATCCCGCCCAGCACCTTGAGGTACTGGATCGCCAGCATCTGCGGGTCGGAGGGGGCGACGCTGGCGAGGCGCGGATGCTCCACAGCGATGGGTTTGCTCGGCATGCTGAGGGGGGCGCGCTCCAGCAGCTGATAGAACAGCAGGGTGTAGGCGACGAAGAACAGGATACCGACCGGAATGAGCCAGAAGCTGTGCTCACCGGATTGATAACTCAGCACCAGATCCAGCAGTCCGGCGGAGAAGTAACTGCCCACCTTGATCCCCAGCCCGCTACAAACAGCCAGCGACAGCCCGGTCAGCAGGGCGTGGGCGAGAAACAGCCAGGGGGCGGTAAAGGCGAACAGAAACTCGATGGGCTCTGTGATGCCCACCAGTGCCGAGGTGAGCGCCAGAGTGAGCAGCAGCCCGCCCTGCGGCAGCCGCTGCATCCGTTGGCGATGCAGCCAGATGGCAAAACAGGCGCCCGGCAGGCCGAACATGATGATGGGGTAGAGACCGGCCACATACCCTTCATGAAGGGGTTGGGCGGCAGCCAGCGCCTGCAGGTTGCTCTCGCCAAGGCCGATGACGCTGCCCAATACCTGATGCAGCCCGAGCGGGATCAACAAGCGGTTGAGGGTGCCGTAGCAGAAGGCGCCAAACGGCGTGGTGAGCAGCTCGGAGGTGAGCAGGGTCAGCCCGCGCTCCAGCGGCGGCCACAGCAGCGAGAGGGGAATGGCGATCAGCAGACAGGCCAAGGCCGACACCAGCAGGCTGGGAAACTCCCCCTTGGCGATCTGCAGCCAGCGAGGCAGTGTTTGCTGGTGAACCCAGGGATAGATGATGGCGGTGGTGAGCCCCGCCAGCAGGCCGCAGATCATGTCGGCGTGCAGGTTGGGGGCCAGCGTGTTGAAAGCGGTGCTGAGCAGCAGGAAGTTGACCGCCCCCGCCAGCGTCTGTCCGCCCAGCTCCTGCCGACTCAGGCCAAAGGCGATCGCCACCGCATAGATGAGCGGCATCTGGCTGAAGATCGCCTGACCGGTGAGGGAGAGCACCGCCAAATCGAGTACGTCGGGTTGCCCAAGCCGGTAGATCAACGCCGCCATCGGCAGGATGGAGACGGGCAGCAGCAGGGCATAACCGAGCCGCTGCAGGGCTTGAGTGACGACTTGTCGAGTGGCTTTTACGGGCATACAGCGGCTACTTTTTGTGACTTGGCGCACAGTTTAACCGGAAACCACCCATTTGGGGATAGTTTTGGAACCCCTAATTTATCTTTTTATTATTTCTGCTCGAAAAGCTCGCGCACTTCCCGCGAGGGCGGCGCCGTCAGCAGGCTCACCGCGATAAAGATCACCAGCGCCAGCGTGAGGCTCGGCACGATGGCGTGCAGGCCAGCCAGCTTGATCCCCCACTGACTCAGTACCCCATAGCTGACGATGCCGCTGACCATGCTGGCCAGCGCGCCCGGGCCGTTGGCCCGCGACCAGTAGAGGCCAAGCACCAGCGGCCAGAGGAACACCGCCTGCAGACCGCCAAAGGCGAGCAGGTTGAGCCAGATGATCATCTCGGGCGGTTGCAACGCCGCCAGCAGCACCAGAGTGCCGAGGATCAGGGTACAGAGCAGAGAGAGACGCGGAATGCGCACTTCCAGCTTCTCCTGCTTCGGACTCAGGTAGTTGAGGTAGAGATCTTTCACCAGAGTGGCTGAGGCCTGGATCAGCTGGGAGTCGATGGTGGACATGATGGCCGCCATCGGCGCCGCCAGAAAGACACCGGCCAGCCAGGGGGGCAGCACTTCCATCATCAGGGAGGGCATGATCTTGTCCGGGCTGTCCATGCCGGGCAGGATGGCGCGGCCAAGGGCGCCAGCCAGATGCATGCCGAACATCAGCAGGGCGCTGACCACGGTGCCGATCAGAATGCCGCGATGGAGCGCCTTGCTGTCGCGATAGCCAAAGCAGCGCAGCGCCGAGTGGGGCAGACCGACCACCCCGACACAGACCAGGATCCAGAAGCTCAGCATAAAGGGCTGGGTCAGCATGTCATCGGCCCCTTGCGGGCTCACCAGCTTGGGATCGATCTCCCTGAGCTGGTGGATGAGGTTCGGCAGGCCGTCACCGGCAATCAGAATCCCCGCCAGCAGGGCGCCGGTGCCGATCAGCATGATGATCCCCTGCAGGGCATCGGTCATCACCACCGCACGAAAGCCGCCGATGATGGTGTAGAGCAGCACGCAGCTGGCAAACAGCATCAACCCCTGCTGGTAGGAGAGTCCGGTGGCGGTCTCCAGCAGGCGGGCGCCGCCGATAAACTGCACCACCATGGTCGCGATAAAGGCGAGGATGATAGTGACGGAGCCGAGTATCACCACCGCCTTGCTCTGGTAGCGGGCCCACAGCATGTCGTTGATGGTCACCGCATTGACCCGGCGGGCGATGATGGCGAACTTCTTGCCCAGTACCCCCAGGGTGAGCCAGACGGTGGGCAGCTGGATCATCGCCAGCAACACCCAGCCCAGACCAATCTTGTAGGCCGCACCCGGCCCGCCGATAAAGGAGGAGGCCGAGGTGTAGGTGGCCACTAGCGTCATCGCCAGCACCAGCCCGCCCATGCTGCGGTTGCCGATGAAATACTCCTGCACGAAGTTGCCTTCGGCGCGATGGCGGCTGGCCCAGAAACCGACCCCCAGCACCAGCACCAGATAGATGACGAGCGGCAGCATCAGCTCAAGATTCATGGGATGACTCCTTGCCGGAAGGGGCGTGGGTATCGAGGGGGATCTCCACAAACAGCCGGTTCACCATCAGGGCGCAGAGCAGAATGAACAGCAGTGGCATCACCATGCAGCTGAGCAGGAACCACAGTGGCAGCCCCCACAACTCCAGCTGGAGCGGGATAAAATAGGCGGTGCCATACCAGGCAAAGAAGTAGAACAGGGTCAGCAGCAGGCAGAAAGCTGCTTCCCGGCGGGCGAGAGCAAAACGGTTCACCTTGGCCTCCGACAAATTTGAGGGGCGCAAGGATAACAAAAAAGGGCCATGTCGCCATGGCCCTTTTTCAGCAGAGACTCCTTGCGGAGCTGACTTCCGGCTGGATTGCAGATAAACAGCTGGCTGCTATCCGGCCGGAAGTGATTGTTCTGCCTGCGAGATCTTACAGACCCAACTTCTTGTGCAGATAGTGGATATTGGTGCCACCGTGCTGGAAGTTTTCGTCTTTCATGATCTCTTTTTGCAACGGTACGTTGGTCTTGATCCCTTCCACCACCAGCTCGTCCAGCGCATGGCGCATGCGGGCGATGGCAATGTCACGATTCTCGCCGTAGCAGATCAGCTTGCCGATCATCGAATCGTAGTGGGGTGGTACCTTGTAACCGGCATAGATGTGGGAGTCCCAACGCACACCCAGACCACCCGGCGCGTGGAAGCGCTGCACCAGACCCGGAGAGGGCATGAAGGTGGCCGGATCTTCGGCGTTGATCCGGCACTCGATGGCATGGCCACGGATGCGGATATCCTGCTGGGTGATCGACAGGGGCTGACCGGCGGCGATGCGCAGCTGCTCCTTGATGAGATCGATACCGGTGACCATCTCGGTGACCGGATGCTCAACCTGAATACGGGTGTTCATTTCGATGAAATAGAACTCGCCGTTCTCGTACAGGAACTCGAAAGTACCCGCACCGCGGTAGCCGATCTCGATACAGGCGCGCACGCAGCGCTCGCCGATGAACTTGCGCATCTCGGCGGTGATGCCGGGTGCCGGTGCCTCTTCCACCACTTTCTGGTGGCGACGCTGCATGGAACAGTCACGCTCGCCCAGATAGAGGGCGTTGCCCTGGCCGTCAGCCAACACCTGAATTTCGATGTGGCGCGGGTTTTCCAGGTACTTCTCCATGTAGACCATGTCGTTCTTGAAGAACTGGCCTGCTTCGGATTTGGTCAGGGCGATGGCGCCCGCCAGTTCCGCCTCATTGCGCACCACGCGCATACCGCGACCACCACCGCCACCGGCGGCCTTGATGATCACCGGATAGCCGATGCGTTTGGCAATGGCGGCGTTGTGCTTGGCGTCGTTGTCGACGGGGCCGTCAGAGCCCGGTACGCACGGTACGCCAGCCTTCTTCATCGCTTCGATGGCAGAGACCTTGTCACCCATCAGGCGAATGGTCTCAGGCCTAGGGCCGATGAAGATGAAGCCGGATTTTTCGACCACTTCGGCGAAGTCGGCGTTCTCGGAGAGGAAGCCGTAACCCGGGTGGATAGCCACGGCACCGGTTACCTCGGCGGCGGCGATGATCGCCGGGACGTTGAGGTAGGAGTCGGTACTGGCCGGTTTGCCGATACAGATGGATTCGTCGGCCAGCAGCACATGTTTGAGCTCCCGGTCGGCGGTGGAGTGAACGGCCACTGTCTTGATCCCGAGCTCTTTACAAGCGCGCAGGATCCGCAGGGCAATTTCACCGCGGTTGGCGATGACTACTTTGTCCAACATGGGTGGCGATTTCCCTTATTCGATGATGAACAGCGGCTCGTCAAATTCGACGGCCTGACCATTTTCAACCAGGATCGCTTTGATCACACCGGCCTTGTCAGACTCGATTTGGTTCATCATTTTCATGGCTTCGACGATGCACAGGGTGTCGCCGACATTGACGTGCTGACCCACTTCCGCGAACGGTTTGGCATCCGGGCTAGAGGAGCGGTAGAAGGAGCCAACCATCGGGGAGCGCATCAGGTGACCGCTCGGCGCGGCATCAGCGGCAGGTGCGGCAACCGGGGTGGCAGCGGTAGGTGCGGCAACCGGAGCGGCTTGCTGCATCATCATCTGCGGCATGGCGGTGGTCACCTGACCGGAGAAGTTGCGGCTGATGCGAACGGACTCTTCACCTTCGGAGATCTCCAGTTCGGCGATGCCGGACTCTTCAACCAGTTCAATCAGCTTCTTGATTTTGCGGATATCCATTAGCATTCTCTTTCTTCTTTATCTGATCAGTGATTATCAAGCCGCGCGCAGATGGTGCACGGCCGCGGTTAAAGCGAATTGGTAGCCATCGGCTCCCAGACCACAAATGACCCCTTTGGCGACATCAGACAGATAGGAGTGATGACGGAACGGCTCCCTGGCATGGACGTTTGACAGGTGAACCTCGATAAAAGGGATGGCAACGCCCAGCAGCGCATCGCGAATAGCGACGCTGGTGTGGGTGAAGGCGGCTGGATTGATGATGATAAAATCCACCTGGCCCATGGCCTGATGGATGCGGCTGACCAACTCATGTTCGGCGTTGGATTGCAGATGTTCCAGAGTGACACCGAGTTCGCTGGCGTTAAGCTTCAGATCGGCGACGATCTCATCGAGCGTCTTGCTGCCGTAGATACCCGGTTCCCGTTTGCCCAGCAGATTCAGGTTTGGTCCGTTGAGCAGGAGAATTCGGTGATTTTGCGACATATTGAGTGCATCCTCGATGATAATGCTGCTATCTATCAGCTATCTTGTGGACTACCAGAAATCTAGCCATTTTCTGCGCAAATCGGTGTGCCCTGGCACACAGATTTCGCAATTATATTGATTTCGTGAAAATTAGCAGCATTTTACTGGTCTAATCTCTACATCTGGCTATTTATTGCGCGTTTCGGTCGGCAAGGCTCCGTGACTGCCGCCTTGCTGTTTGCTGGCGGATGAGAAACGTCAAAGCCGGCGCAGGGCCGGCTTTGCTGAGCAACAAACGAAGCGGGATCAGGCGGCTTCCGACTTCTCGCGGATAAGTTTGTCTACTACGCCCGGATCCGCCAGGGTGGAGATATCCCCCAGACTGTCGGTCTCGCCGGTGGCGATCTTGCGCAAGATCCGGCGCATGATCTTGCCGGAACGGGTCTTCGGCAGCCCCTCCGCCCAGTGAATGACATCTGGCGTGGCGATGGCGCCAATCTCCTTGCGCACCCACTCTTTCACCTCTTTGTGCAGCTCGCGGCTCGGCTCTTCCCCGGCGATCAGGGTGACATAGGCGTAGATGCCCTGACCCTTGATCTCGTGAGGAACCCCCACCACCGCCGCTTCGGCGATCTTGGGATGGGCCACCAGCGCCGATTCAATTTCGGCGGTACCCATGCGGTGGCCGGAGACGTTCAGTACATCATCCACCCGACCGGTGATCCAGTAGTAGCCATCGGCATCGCGACGGGCACCGTCGCCAGTGAAGTAGCGGCCGGGGAAGGTGGAGAAGTAGGTCTGCTCGAAGCGCTCATGATCGCCAAATACGGTGCGCATCTGACCCGGCCAGGAGTCGGTGATCACCAGATTGCCCTCGGTGGCACCCTCCAGCGGCTCGCCCATGTTGTCCACCAGCGCCGGTTGCACCCCGAAGAAGGGGCGGGTGGCCGAGCCCGGTTTCAGGTCGGTGACGCCGGGCAGCGGCGTAATCAGGATGCCGCCGGTCTCGGTCTGCCACCAGGTATCGACGATGGGGCAGCGCTCATCGCCAATGGTGCGGTAGTACCACTCCCAGGCTTCCGGGTTAATGGGCTCACCCACCGAGCCCATGATGCGCAGGCTCTGGCGCGAGGTGCCGGTGACCGCTTCGTTGCCCTTGGCCATCAGCGCGCGGATGGCGGTGGGGGCGGTATAGAGAATGGTGACCTGGTGCTTGTCCACTACCTGGCTCATGCGGTTGGTGGCCGGGTAGTTGGGCACCCCTTCGAACATGATGGTGGTGGCGCCATTGGCCAGCGGCCCGTAGACCAGATAGGAGTGGCCGGTGACCCAGCCCACGTCGGCGGTACACCAGTAGATGTCCTGTTCGTGGTAGTCGAACACATATTTGAAGGTGAGGGTGGCATAAACCAGATAGCCGCCGGTGGTGTGCAACACGCCCTTGGGTTTGCCGGTGGAGCCGGAGGTATAGAGGATAAAGAGCGGATCTTCGGCGTTCATCGCCTCGGGCGGGCAGTCGCTGCTGACGGCAGCGGTCGCTTCGTGCCACCAGATGTCGCGGTGGTTGTGCCAGGCGACATTACCCCCAGTGCGCTTGAGCACGATCACCTTGCTGACCTGGGTATCCGGGTTGGTGAGCGCTTCATCCACATTCTTCTTCAGCGGCACCGGACGGCCGCCACGCAGTCCCTCGTCGGCGGTGATCACGATGCGCGAGCCCGAGTCGATGATGCGACCGGCCAGCGCTTCCGGCGAAAAGCCGCCGAAGACGATGCTGTGTACCGCGCCGATGCGGGTACAGGCCAGCATGGCGATGGCGGCTTCGGGCACCATGGGCATATAGAGGCAGACCACGTCGCCGCGGTGAACCCCTTGTGCTTTCAATACGTTGGCAAACTTGCACACTTCGCTGTGCAGCTCACGGTAAGTGAGTTTACGATCTTCGGCGGGGTTGTCCCCTTCCCAGATGATGGCGACCTTGTCACCCCGTTCGGCGAGATGGCGATCGAGACAGTTGGCCGAGACGTTGAGCTGGCCATCTTCAAACCATTTGATGGAGACATGGCCCGGATCGTAGGAGGTGTTCTTGACCTTGGTATAGGGTGTCATCCAGTCGAGGATTTTCCCCTGCTCTCCCCAGAAGGCGTCCGGATTGTCGATGGAGGCCTGATACATGGCCTCGTACCCGGCCTTGTCCAGCAGGGCGCTGTCGCTGATATGGGATTTGACCGGGTAGACCTTGCTCTCGCTCATCTGTCACTCCTTTGAATAGATCTTTTAATGGTTTCTTAACAACTTATACCTTTGGTAGCGGGGGGCAATTAGACTTTTGGATAGGCGGCAACAGTTGGTTACAGGGCAAAGAGTGACAATTAATCGGTGAGCGGGTAAAAGGGGCGTGTCGATTAATTGGAGGTGATTATGTTTTCCCTGTTGCTCTGTGCATCCCTCTGGCAGTTTGATGCGCCAGTGCCTGCTGGTGAACCGCTGAAAGAGTTTGCGATCACCCATCAGGAGGCCTCACCCGCGCTGCGTGATCGGGTGGCCGATCAGCTTGGTCATGCATGGCAGGCCAAAGAGCCCGGCACCAGACTCACCTTCAGGGAGCCTGCCCCCCGCTATGCTGGCGAATCACCGCTGACGCGCATGCTCAATGACCGTGATGATGGTTGGGAATCCCGCGTGCAGATTGAGTGGTAATCCGGTTGGCAGCCAGGAGGCGGATGCCTCCCGGCTGGTGATGAGCATTGCCTGCCGCTATGAGGCATAGCGCTGATGCAGGCGATCCCCCATATGCTCGACATGCAGTGGTTTGCTGAACAGATAGCCCTGTCCTTCGCCGCAGTTGAGTGACTGCAAGAAGGCGTGTTGTGCCTTGGTTTCAATTCCCTCGGCGGTGACCTCCATATCCAGACTGTCGGCCAGATTGATGATGGTGCGGCAGAGCTCCCGACTGTTCTTGTCTTCCGGTAATGCCTGCACAAAGGCCCGGTCGATCTTGATGCGATCGATCGGCAGGGTCTTGAGCAGACTCAGTGACGAGAAGCCGGTGCCAAAGTCATCGATGGCAATCTGCACGCCGAGATTTTTCAGGCGGGTAAAGAGATCCAGACTCTGTTCGACCCGCTGGATGATGCTCTCCGTCACCTCAATTTCCAGCCGCTCTGGCGGAAATCCGGTCTCGGCCAGAATGGCTGCGACCCGCTCAACGTAGCCGGGGGAGCGCATCTCCCGCACCGACACATTAACCGACAAGCGGGGCACCGGCAGCCCGGCGGCCAGCCAGTTTTTCCCCTGCTCGCAGGCGTTGCGCATCACCCACTCGCCAATCTTCTCGATCAGTCCGCACTCCTCCGCCACCGGAATAAAGCGGGTCGGCGCTATCATCCCCTCATTGGGGTGTTGCCAGCGCAGCAGCGCTTCCAGCCCGCTCAGGTGGCCGTTGGCCAGATTGGTCATGGGTTGATAGAAGATGCAGAGCTGTTCGAGCTCAAGGGCCTTGAGCAGACCCTGCTCAATCTGCATCCGCTCGCGGGTCCGAGCCGCCATGCTGGGGGTATAGAACTGGAAGCCGTTGCGCCCCTGACTCTTCGCCTCGTACATGGCACTGTCGGCGGCGCTGACCAGAGTTTCCGGGCTGTCGGCATGATCCGGATAGATGGCGATACCGATACTCGCCGAGATAGCCACCAGCTCATGGGCCAGCTCAACCGGCTCGCGCAAGACTCTCAGCAGGGTATTGGCGAGGGTCGCCAGCTCGTCAGGCTCCTCCAGATAGGGGATCAGCACCAGAAACTCGTCACCACCGAGGCGGGTTGCCAGATCGTTGTGCTGCAGGCAGCCGCGGATCCGCTCAGCAAGCCGCTTGAGCAGCTCATCGCCAACCCCGTGTCCCAGGCTGTCGTTGATCAGCTTGAAGCCATCCAGATCGATAAAGAGCAGTCCCAACCGTTTGTGATTGAGCTGCGCGGTTTTCAGCTCAAGGGCCAGCCGCTCCTGCAACAGATGGCGATTGCCCAGCTCGGTCAGGGGATCGTGATAGGCAAGGTGATTCAGCTCGGCCTCCACCTTGCGAATGGCGCTGATGTCGGAGAGGGCGATCACATAGTGGGTGGTGTTGTTGAAGTTGTCGTAGACAGCGCTGATCTGCTGCCAGGAGGAGAAGTAGCTGCCATCCTTGCGCAGGCAGACCATCTCGCCATGCCAGGCGTTGTTGCCGGGACGCAGGTGATACCAGGGATAGTCGAGGTCGGTGTAGCGCCTGGGGTGCATGATGATATCCGGGGTGCGCCCTATCACCTCCTCGGCATTGTATTGGGTCAGCATGGTGAAGGCCGGGTTGACCGACAAAATATGGTGTTCGCTGTCGAGGATGATGATCCCCTCGGCCGTGGTATCGAAGACCACGTTGGCCTGATGGAGCCGCTCCTCCTGACGGCGGCGGGCGGTGGCATTGTGAATGACGCCCATGACCCGGTGGCCGACCGACTCGGTGGCGGGCACATGGTCGGCATGAATATCGACCCAGTGCCGCTCTTTGAGGGCGGTGAGGTAGCTCAGGGTGAGATGGATGGGGTCATGGCTTTGCAGGACCGCCTTGAGCTGGCTGCCTGATCCCGGTTCAAAGCAGTCGACGAACGCTTGCAGCCCGCCGTGGAACTGGTTGGCCTCGATGCCCAGCAGCGGCTCAATCTGGCCATCGAACAGCAATCTGTCCTCCGCCACGTGCCACTCCCACACACCGATTTGAGCTGCGCGCATCGCCAGTTGCAGCCGCTGTTCGGTTTCATACTGCTCGGTGATATCCCTCACGATGGCGAGGATGCCGCTCAGCTCGCCCTGCTCATTGCGCATCGGGCTGTAGGTGGCCTGAAAGCGGCGGGAGCTGCTGTCATACGCAGCCGTTTGACCCGTGATGGCGATATCCACGTAGGGAATGCCGCTGCGCATGATCTGCTGAAACATGGGTTCCAGCGTCGGAGCCAGTTTGGGCACCACCTCTCTGAGGTGCTTGCCCTGATGATCCTCGATGCTTTTGCCATTGATGTCGGCCAGCACCTGATTGACTTTGCGGTAGCGAAATTCGCGGTCAAATACACCGATGCCCAGAGGGGCGTTATCCATCAGCTGTGTCAGGACGGTGTGATCTGACAGCTGGGTCAAGATTGCCTCGGTGGCGGCGTTGAAAGGCTTCCCATCCATGATGACCTCGGCATTGATTGATTTATCACTTGTGTTGGTTTCCAGTATGGCACGAACGCTTTCAGGGGGTGCCCAGCAGAGTTATCTTGCTGTTTGTTGAGAAAAAGTTGTGCCATGTATCGACCATCTGCGGTGTGCGGTCGCTGGGTGGCAGTATCCATATGAGGGTAATGCTGGGACTTTTTTGAGTTCCTCCCACCTATTGCAAACTGAATTGGTAGCGCAGCGTCAGGCTGATGGTGGGTTGCCAGTCACGTTCCTTCATCAACCATTGTTTCGCACCCACTTCGGTATCCAGCGTCCATTGATCCCAGCTCCAGCTTCGCTCCAGCGTCATTCCCCATTCACGCCACCCCTCTTCGGCATCATATGCAGACATGTGTGCCTGGTTACCTCTCGTCAGCCAGAGATTAAGGGAGACGTTGGCAGGCAGCGGGAGTGAATGCTCCATATACCAGATCTGGCCATAACGACCGGTCACATCATAAAGCTGGCCAATGCTCAGTTGATGTTCGTCATCCAGTTGCCAGCCAAGGCGCCATAGCGCGCCGAAACGGGTGTGATCCGCCACCTGCATGGGGCTGACCCCCACCGCGATAAAACTCTGTTGATAAAGGGGCAACGCGACGCCCGCACTTTGGCCATCGATAAAGATAAGGCCCATCTGTGTTTCGCGTTCATAGCCGAGCCATAGTTGCACTGTGGAGTCGGCGCCCTCTCCCGCCCGGCTGCTGTCGAGTTGCCATTGGCTGCCCATGACCAGCGCCCTGGCCGGGAAGGGCGAGATCAGAGCGATGAGCAGCAGTAACCCGCGCTTATTTGCCATACAGTCGTTGCCAGTCCCGATCCTGATGCATCCCCATCAGGTGACAGATGATGCCGGAGCGCTGGAAAGCATGGATAAGCAGTACGCTGGCGCAACAGAGCAGCATGATCAGGCCGAAGCTGTTGGGCAATATGGTGCCCTGACGAGCCGTCCACCATAGCAGCAGGGGGCCCCACAGGTGGACGAAGATGCTCTTGTGGAAGATGAAGACGGTCAGGGAGTACATGCCGATCCAGTTGAGCGGTCGCCAGCAGAGACGAATATTGCGCTGATGCAGCCACAGGATGATGCCGATCACCAGAAACTCCATGCCCCAGATCCCGGCACGGCCCGTCATGTCCAGCGCCAGCTCATGTTCGTTGGCGTAAATGTCGTTGAGTTCGACCGAGCTGGTCTCGCCAAGGCGCAGATAGATGGCGAGCGCCACCACGGAAAGGGTGAGCACCAAGCGATTGAGGCGATCCCGCCACTGGGGGCGCTGATGCCAGCACCAGCCATAGAGAAAGCCGAAACAGCCGCTGGCCATGAAGAGATCGAGGCGGGCATCCAGCTCATAGTCGGGGTGAACGTGCAGCTTCATCCAGCTGTCGATATGGCCAAGCAGGGTCTGTACACCGAACTGATCCAGCAACAGGCTGAGCACGGTCAGTACCAGCATGCCGCGAATGCCAAACCAGCCATACACCAGCGAGAAGAGCGCCAGCAGACACATCCAGAGCATCACCGGATAGAAGGAGATGGCCTCGCCGAAGTTGGGGGCGATGACCAGCCCCTCCACATAAAGCACGGCGATGATGCTGACAAACAGCACCAGCTTGCTTTTTAGCTGCGGTCTGAAGCTGGCCTGGTCACGACGACTCAGGTTGAAGGCGGCCAGCGCCAGGTAGATCTGGCTGACCCAGGGGATCAGCCAGGCCGAGACCTGGGCCGTGATGTGATCCATGGGCAGCAGGTGGCCAGCCATGGCTTTGTGGGAGAGATAGAAGCTGTCCCACAAGGCGTGTTCGCGAGTGAAAAAGTCGATATACCAGTAGTTGAGGTAGCCGGTGTAGTGCTCGAAGACGGCCATAAAGATGACGAGCCCTCGCAACAGGTCGAGACCCGTGATGCGTGCGTCCTGTAGAGGCATGGGGTTGCTCCTGGATCGGTTGAAAAGGAGCCGCACTATAACGGTTGCAACAAAACTGAACGGGGGCTGAATGTAAGCGAATATTACCCGACTTCCACCCCTTACCCTTGCCATGACTGGGGTAAGAAGAATTTGGCTGTCATGATTTGTAATGGTTTGGCCGGTTTTTTTAGCCTTTTTGACGACCAAATGCCTGAATGCCGCGCACCAGTACCAGCCAGCCGAGCAGGTGGAATGGCAGAGCCAGCAGATAGAGCAGCAGAAAGTATGACTGGTTGCCGCTGCAGTTGATGAAATCAATCCAGGCGGCCAGCAGCGCCAGCATGCCGGCGATCTGGAAGCGGCGGCGCAGTACCACCTCGACCCCGAGATTGGCGAGGTAGAGGGTGAGCAGGATACCGCCAAAGCCGGTGAGCTGGGCAGTGCCGTAGAGCTCGCGATCCGGATGGAACAGCAGGGTGACGAGAGGGGTCATGCCCTGATCCAGCGGGATCAGGGCCAGCAGCCAGCATGCAATCAGAAGCAGGGCTGTTTTCATCGCGGCCTCAGTCGGCGGACGGTGCCGGTTTGACCAGAGAGAGGTAGTTGGCATCCATCTTGAGGAATACCCCCAGCAGACGGGCACTGGCGCCGTAGAAGCCAAACCGGTCGGCGGCGCGACAAGCGCTTTCGAACTTGTCGAACCACCCCAGCAGATGCCCGTGCAGCAGCGCTTCCTGCTCGTCGAGCCAGCGTTCCCGCTCAGCAGCAGTTGTTGCTTCTGCCGCGCGGATGATGAGATTACCCATCAGATCCAGCTCGATGGCCAAGTGGTCGGCAGGCTCTTTGTATTTGTCGCTGACATTGATGCCGAGGCGCTCGAGGCGAGCCTGCATCTCGGTCATCGGGGCCTGCATCAGCAGCTTGGCATCGCCACGGTAGAGCGATTCGTAGGGCAGGGCGCCCTGCTTGGGATCCACCAGAAACAGACCGGCGAAGTCGGCGGCCAGTTCCAGCTGGCGATCCGGGCGCACCAGCAGGCGAGCGATGGCGTCGTTGAGTTCGGCCACGGCCTCGCGCATCGGATCCAGGGTCGAGAGGCTTTTCAGAAAGCTTCGCACATCATAGGTGTCATATTCGGCGATCTGCTCATCACTGAGTTCGGCGGCGAACAGGGTGGAGAACCACCAGTAGAGTTCGGCCCGGCGTTCGCTGGTAGCCATAAATTCCTGCATTTTTCCTCCGTGGATGGCAATCGGGAGCCTTGATGGCTCCCGATTCTAACGACTTTAAAAATAAAGGAAACTCAAGGGGGCGCTTTCGTCCCCTCGGGGTCAGAGTGCCGGGAACATGGGGTCGATGCCCTTTGCCGATTCCGGTGCGGCGAAGGCAGTGACGGCCGGCGCCTGCCCGCGGAACTTCTCGATCTCCACCAGCGCGGTGTGGGCCGTGGTGGCCTGCGCCAGGCTGGAGGAGCCGATATCGGCGGTCAGCACGTTGGGGTCACCATAGGTACAGAGCGTACCCACCTTGCCGCCCTCTTGCGGCCCATACCAGGCACCTTCCTGAATGCGCACCACCCCGGGGGCGTAGTCATCGCTCACCACCAGCCCGGCCAATACCTGACCGCGGCCGTTGAACACCCGAACCAGATCGCCGTCCTTGAGGCCACGGGATTTGGCATCCTGCGGATTCATATAGACAGGCTCGCGACCCTGCACCGTGTAGGTGGCACGGTAGTTGTCAGACGAGCAGAGCTGGCTGTGCAGTCGCTTGTCCGGGTGGCAGGATTGCAGGTGCAGCGGGTACTGTTTGCTGCCCGGCCCGCCGTGGGAGCGCTCGTAGGGCTCGATCCAGACCGGGTGGCCCGGGCAATCCCCATAGCCGTAGTCGGCGATGGTCTTGGAGTAGATCTCGATGAGACCTGACGGGGTGCCGAGCGGTTCCAGATCCGGCTCCTGACGGAACGACTCGTGGCGCACCCAGGGCTGGCCCGCCGGGAAGGTGACAAAGCCTTCCCCGTGCCAGAACTGGCTGAAACGAGGCAGACGAATGCCGATGCCGCGGCCCTGCAGGCGGGCGTCGTCATAGATGCTCTGGATCCACTCCAGCTTGCTCTTGCCGCCGGTGAACTCGGCCTCGCGACCGAAGCGACGGCAGAGATCGGCGAAGATGTCGTAGTCATCGCGCGCCTCGAACAGCGGCTCCACCACCTTGTACATGGCCAGAATGCCCGCGTTGGAGTGAGAGCCCCACTGCTCGATATCATCCCGCTCATAGGTGGTGGTGGCGGGCAGCACGATGTCGGCAAAGCGGCAGCTGGCAGTCCACTGGTGATCGATGCTGACCACGGTTTCCAGCTTGCGCCAGGCGGCGACCATCTTGTTGCGATCCTGCTGGTGGTGGAACGGGTTGTTGCCGCAGAACACCGCCATCTTCATGTGGGGGTAGGTGATTGTCTGGCCGTTGAAGGCGATCTGTTTGCCCGGATTGAGGATGCAGTCGACGAAACGGGCCACCGGAATGAATTTGGAGTAGCCCTTCCAGTCGCCGTCATGGCGCGGCTTGACCCCGGGAATGACCGAGCTGAAACCGGACATGATGGGGCCGCTGGAGGTGATGGTACCTGCCCCGTTGTAGTGCCAGCCAAAGCCGTAACCACCGCCCGGCAGGCCGATCTGGCCAATCATCGAGGCCAGAACCACCAGCATCCAGGCGTACTGCTCGCCGTGGTGCATGCGTTGCACACACCAGCCGCCGATGAGCTGGGTGCGGCCACTGCTCATGGCGCGGGCCAGCTCGCGAATGGTCTCGGCAGGGACGCCACAGATGGCGGCGGCCCACTCGGCATCCTTCACCTGACCATCGCTGGTGCCCAGCAGGTAGGGCAGGAACTTGTCAAAGCCGGTGGTGTAGTTCTTCAGGAACGCCTCGTCGTGGCGCTTCTCGCTGTAGAGGGTGTGGGCGATGCCCAGCATCAGCGGCACGTCGGTCTGCGGATTCAGGGTCACCTGATCGCAATTGAGGTACTTCTGGGTTTTGGATTTGACCGGATCGACGCTGATGACCCGGATCTCGCCCTTGGCCACCTTCTCTTTCAGCTGCGCCCAGTAGTCGTAGACGCTGTGATCCGGCACCAGCCAGCCCACCTGCAGGTTTTTGACGGGGTCGGAACCCCAGATCACGATGGTCTTGCTGTGCTCCAGCACCAGCGGCCAGGAGGTCTGCTGCTCGTACACCTCCATGGCCCCTGCCACGTGGGGCAGGATCACCTGGGCGGCGCCGGTGGAGTAGTCACCGGCCTTGGCCAGATAGGTGCCGTGCAGGTTCATGGCGCGGCCAAGCATGGCGCCAGCTGAGTGCAGCTTGCCCACCGACTGCCAGCCGGAGTGACCCGCATAGAGGGCGCTCGGGCCATAGGTTTTCTGCACCCGCTCCAGCTCGTGATAGAAGAAGTCCAGCGCCTGGGACCAGGTGACCCGCACGAAGCGGTTCTGGCCACGCTCGCTGGTGTCGGACTGGTGGCCCTTGCGCAGCCAGTCCAGTCGCACCATGGGGTAGCGGATGCGGGAGGGGTTGTAGACCACCTCACTCAAGGCCTTGAGCATCTCGGTGGGGTGCTTGTCATGCTCGAACGGCAGGGTCTCGACCCAGCGGCCATCGACCACCCGGGCGCGGAAGGCGCCCCAGTGGGAACCGGACTGCACCAGTTTTTCGCCGGACTCGGCGGCCATCACGGCGCGACCGAGCAGGGAGGGGCCGATCAGGGCAGAGGCACCGCTGGCCAGCAAGCCACCCAGAAAACCACGACGGGAAATATTGATCATCTTGTTATTCCTCTCTCGGATCCGGAACTCGAATCCGGAATTAGTGGCTGCCCTGACCACCGGTATCGGCGGCATGGTTTTGCAGGTATTTGAGCAGGGTGCGCTCCTCTTCCTTGCTCAGGCGATAGTAGGCAGACATCGCCTTGAGCCCCGAGATCCAGCCATTGGCGGTGAAGTGAGCCGGATCCGGCGCGCCGTGGCAGGAGTTGCAGGTGGATTTGTACATCTCGCCGGCGTAATCCCAGATCGGCTTGAGTGAGGACTCAAAGCCCTTGCCATCGACCCAGGCCTGTACCTGAACCTGTTCCCACTTGATATGGGTGGCGCTGTCGGTCTCCTGTTTGAGGAGTTTTTCGCTCGCTTTCAGCTCGTCACGGACGGTGGCGACAAAGACCCGCTTGCCCATGTATTCGCTCAGCACCCGGCCCTTGCCGTCGCTCTCGCGCCACCCTTCGATGGTCACCTTGAGGCGATCGCCGCTGCGGGCCACTACCTCGATGCGGGAGGCGGGCAGCAGCTTGCCGACCGGTTCGTTGCTCTGTTCGCTGGCGTAGAGATCTTTTTCACCCAGGTTGTAGAGGGTCTCGGCGGCCGGTGCCTGTTGCGCGTCGTTGGCCAGGGTGGCGTAAGTGGCCCGGAAGCCCCCCGCCATGTTGGGCAGTTCGTGGGCGATGCCCTTGTGGCACTCGATGCAGTTCATGTTCTTCGCCGCCGCATCTTTCATCGCCAGCGCTGCCGCCGGGGATTGCTTGGCGTGATCCATGTTGTCGTAGCTGTGGCAGGACTTGCAGGTCTTGGAGTTCTGGCTGCTCATCCGGGCCCACACTTTCTCGGCCAGATGCAGGCGTCGGTCCTCGAACTTCTCCTGGGTATCGATGCTGTGGCCTATGTACTCCTGATAGAGGTCGTTGGCCGCCTCCATCTTGCGGGCCACCTTGCCGACAAAATCCTTCGGCTGGTGACAGTCGGTACAGACCGCCTGTACCCCTGAGGCATTCTTGAAGTGGATGGACTCCTTGTACTCCGGATAGACGGTGTCTTTCATGGAGTGGCAGGAGATGCAGAATTCGAGGCTGCTGGTTTTCTCAAAGCCATAGTGCAGGCCGACGGTACCCGCGAGGGTGACGCCGACGCCCACCAGAACCAGCGCCAGTACCGACCAGCGACGGCTGGGGGTGCGCAGGAAGTGCCACAGTTTTTTCATCATGCTCTCTCACATCACTTTTTTGATGGGGGCCATGATAGGGAGGCGTTGTGAACAGGGCTGCCGCCACAAATTAATGAAATAGGGGTATTTATGACAAAATGTGAATAGAATAATCCTCCCTTGTCGACCATCGTGAACCCTGCCCATGCGCTACCACATTCTGGTTGTTGAAGATGATGCGGTTACCCGCGAGAAGCTGACCGGCTATTTTGAGCGGGAGGGCTATCGGGTGACGGCGGTCGAAAATGGCCAGGAGATGCGCGCCGTGCTGGCGGAGCAGACGGTCGATCTGGTGATGCTGGATATCAACCTGCCGGGGGAAGATGGTCTGCTGCTGACCCGTGAACTGCGGGCGCGCAGCACGGTGGGGATCATTCTGGTCACCGGCCGCAGCGATGCGGTGGACAAGATTGTCGGCCTCGAGATGGGGGCCGATGACTATGTCACCAAGCCGTTCGAGCTGCGGGAGTTGCTGGTGCGGGTCAAAAATCTGCTGTGGCGGATCTCGTTGGCCGCCGCCCCGAGTGAACCCGAGACGACCGACGATGCGGTGCGCTTTGGCCCCTGGCGTTTTGACATTCCCCGCCGCCAGCTCAGCAAGGACGGGGTGCCGGTGCGCCTGACCAAGGCCGAATATGAGGTGCTGGTGGCCTTTGTCGCCCATGCCGGGCGGGTGCTGAGCCGGGAGCGGATCCTGACCCTTATCAGCCATCGCGGCGATGGCCCGAGCGATCGCACCATAGACGTGTTGATCCGGCGGCTGCGCGGCAAGATGGAAGCGGATCCGCGGGATCCCCAGCTGTTTGTCACCGTCCATGGTGAAGGCTATCTGTTTGCCGGCGAGATAGCCTCCTGACCCCGTTACGGTGGCCTTGACCTGTTTGACCGGGTGTCAGACCGGCGGGCGGGTATCAAATTGCGGGCAGTCGTCGCCAATCTGGTGCCAGGACGCCTTGGAGCCGACAAAGATGTGAAACGCGGGCCGCTGGCTCGGCACATCGTCCAGTACCCCGAGGCGCAGGTTGATCTTGCCGCTGCTGCTCTTCTGGCTGAACAGGCTGGAGCCGCAGTGACGACAGAAGGCCAGGGTGGTCTCTGCCGATTTCCGGTAGCGGCCGATGGCCTCTTCTCCCTTCACTATGGTGACCTTGTTGCCATCCAGTCCGCCGACCGAGGCATAATCTCCCCCTGAAAACTTGCGGCATTCGCTGCAGTGGCAGTTCCCCATATAGTCGAACTGATCCGGCAGGGTCAGGGCGACGGCGCCGCACAGGCAGCTGGCATGTAACTCTTTCATCTCTTCTCCTTGAGTGTGCTGATCGGATTTGGAACGGCTATTCGACCCGATAGACGGGGCGAAAAGCGCCCTCCGAGAGGGAATCTGCGGGATCGGCCAGCGGCGCAGACAGCGTCAGAATGGGTGGCCCCATCACCCGCGGGCACTGCTCGGCATTGGCATCAGGGTGTTGCAGCAGGCAGACCGCCTGAGCGACCGCAAGGCGCCCCAGCAGCCGCATCTGATCGCTGTTGGCGGCCAGGATCTTGCCCCGGCGCAGTCCCCGCTGTACCCCGTGGCTGAAGTAGGTGCTCAGCACCTGGGGCCTGTCGAGATGGCGCTGCGCCAGCTCGTTGACGGCCACTTCGGCGGCGATGGCGCCCCCCACCAGATAGTCGAGGTCGGGATAGCGGGCCAGGGTCTGCTGCACCAGCGTACGCTGGATTTCCCGGCTGTTGTCGCCGCGCTCGGTGGTGACCAGCTTGATGGCGCTCCCCTTGATGGCGTCGGCAAAGCCCGGTTCGACGAAGTTGTTGCCGCCACTTGCCTGCGGGCCGGGGAAGAGGGCGAGCGAGACCGGCTTGCTGCCTGCGGGGTGGTGCTGCGCCAGCCAGTGGCCGATTTGCCAGCCCATCTGGTACCAGGAGACCCCCACCTTAGCCTGCACCAGACCAGTGGGCAGATCGTTGACCAGTCCAAAGACCGGCAGCGGTGTGGCCTTGATTGCCTCGCGCAAGCCCTGATAGCTCACCGCGCCGAGCAAGATGGCGTCGCTCCCTTCCTGCACGCAGCGCTGCAACTGCTGGCGCTGCTCGGCGAGGGCGCCATAGCCCCCCGCTTCGTGGATCTGCAACTTGACTCCCAGCCGCTTCGCCTCGTCCATCATGCCCTGATTGACCGAGAGCCAGTAGGCGTCGCGCAGATGGGGGTAGAGGGCACAGAGGGTCAGCGGTTTGGTTGCGGCGGTGGGTTCCGGCCACTGCTGGCGCACCGGCTGGCCGCTGAATTCGCCGCCGGGCCATATATCGACCGCAAAGGCGAGGGCGGTGCGGGGAAGCATTAGCAACCAGATCAGCAACAACGGGGAGAGATAGACGCTTCGCATGGCTAGGGGTTTTGTTAAAGTGTTGGGCCATATTATCCGGTCAAAGCCGACCACAACCAAGGGACTTCCCGTGAGAATCTTTTCCGGCCTGGGTGGCAAGTTGCTGCTGGCCTTCTCCCTGATGGCGTTGCTGACCCTGAGTGCCTCCCTGCTGGGCTGGGTGGGGCTTAGCCATCTGCGCCAGCTGGAGCAAGGGGTGCAGCAGACGTTGGCCGACCAGGAGCTGGCGCGCACGCTCTCTCGCCTCAGCGGCGAGATCCAGAGCGCGTCGCGGCTGCTGGCCACCGCAACCAGCGAGCAGGAGCGGGAGCATCAGGGACGCTTGCTCACTCTGCAGGGGCAACAGCTGCAGCAGGTGCTGGCGCAACTCGGCCGTGGGCAGGGTTCTACAAGCCTCGATCAGCTCAGTCAGAGCATCATCGGCAATCTGGGCCAGCAGGGCTGGCTGGTGGGAGAGCGACTGACCCTGATGGCGCAGGGCGAGGCGCAGCGGGCCCGTCTGGTGGCGGCTGCCGGGCAGATCGCCGAGTTGGCGCGCAGCCAGATGGAGAACGCCGAAACCGTGATGGTGGCGGGATTGGGTTCCCTCTACCAACAGCAAGGCGCGCAGGCGACCCGGACGCTGGATCGCTTGCTGGAGCAGGATCTCGACTGGCTGGAGCAGATGACCGAGTTGCGTCATCGCACCCTGATGCAGCAGCAGCGCATTGAGGAGATGTGGCGCAGCGAACAGCAGGGGCAATTGCAGGCCCTGTTGCAGGAGGGGCAGCGAGAGCTGGCCATCTTGCAACTGCGGGCCGGGGCGGTGACCGATCCGGCCCGCCGTCAGGCGGTGGAGCAAGCGCTGACCGTGCTGGCGCAGAGTGAGAAGCTGGTGCAACTGCGCAGCGACTGGCTCGGCAAGGGGGAGGCACTGCGGGTGCTGGCCAATGCCAATGAGGCCCTGATGAGCAGCCTCAACCAGCAGGTCGGTGAGCTGGTCAGCCGTGCCCGCGATTCGCTGGGGCAGAGCCAGCAGGCGTTAAGCCAGCGTCTCAGGCTGCTGGAGAAGGCGTTGATGGGCATTGGCCTGCTCACGCTGGTACTGCTGATGCTGTTGATGTGGCGCATGGTCTACGGCCGGATCGTCTGGCCGCTGCAACGGGCGGTGGCAGGGATGAGCCGGTTGGCGTGCGGGGATCTGGCCCCTCTTGAGCCGATCTCCGGGTCGGGCCGCGATGAGCTGGCAGAGCTGGCGCGAGCCCTGCAGGTGTTTCGTGACAATGCGGTGGAGTTGGGCCGCTATCAGCGCGAACTGGAGTCGCGGGTCGAGGAGCGCACCAGCCAGCTTAGCCACGCCAACGAGCGGCTCAATGAGGAGGTGGAGAAGCAGCGGCAGGCCCGCGCTGAGGCAGAGCAGGCCAACCGCGCCAAGTCGGTGTTTCTCGCCACCATGAGCCACGAGATCCGCACCCCCATGAACGGCATTCTGGGGGGCCTGACGCTGCTGGAAGATACCCACCTGAGCGAGATCCAGCAGCGCTATCTGGCCGCCATCGAGCATAGCGGCGAATCCCTGCTGGAGATCCTCAACGACATTCTCGACTACTCCAAGATAGAGGCGGGCCATGTGGAGGCGCGCCGCGAACCCTTCCCCCTGTTCCAGCTGGTTGATGAGCTGAGCGCGCTGTTCCGGCCAAAGGCAGCGGTCAAGGGGGTCACCTTGGCGCTGGAATATGCGTCCGGGCTGGCGCCTGTGGTCGAGGGGGATCTGGGCAAGCTGCGGCAGGTGCTCGGCAACTTGCTCGGCAATGCGGTCAAGTTTACCGTCCGTGGCCAGATTATCCTGACGGTGGCGCCCCTTGTCTGTCACGGCCCTTGCGCCGAACCCTGCATCCGCTTCGTGGTGCGCGATACCGGCCCCGGCATTCCGGGCGATGAGCAGGAGGCGGTGTTCGAGGCGTTTCGCCAGCGCAAGCGCGATATAGGCCATCAGGGCGGCACCGGGCTGGGACTGGCGATCAGCCGCAAGCTGGTGGCCGCCATGGGGGGGGAGCTTATCCTTGCCAGCGAACCGGGCAAAGGGTGTGAATTCAGCTTCAGCCTGCCGTTGCAGCGCTCGAGCGCCCAACTGCCCGCCGAGGCGCAGCCGCTGCACCTTGGCCAGTCCCGCGACATCCTGCTGGTGGAGGATAACGAGATCAACCGGCTGGTGGCGCACGGCATGCTGACTCGCCTCGGCCATCGCGTCACCCTGGCGGAGGATGGTCGCAGCGCGCTGGCGCTGGTGACCGAGCACCCCTTCGAGCTGGCGTTGCTCGATATCAATCTGCCCGACATGGACGGGATGACCCTGCGCGAGGATCTGGCTGCCATCAGTGAGGAGGTGCATGAGCGGCCGTTGCCCGCCATCGCCATCTCGGCCCAGATGTATCCGGAGGATATCCGCCACTGCCTCGCCGCCGGGTTTGTCGATTTTGTCGGCAAGCCGGTGCGGCTGGCAGTGCTGGCGAACGCCATCGAGCGGCTGTTTCGGCAAGAGGGGGCCTCCATCGAGCTGCCTGTGCTGTTATCTGCCGCGCCCTCTGCCAACCGGCCCGAGTGGGCCAATCCGGTGCTGGACGCCGATCTGCCCCTGCTCGGCATGGCGCGGATCCGCCAGCTGGTCGGGCTGTTTGAATCGCAAGGGCGGGTGTTGGTGGATGAGTTGGCTCAGGGGGAGGGGAGTGAGCAACGGCAGCTGGCGCACAAGCTAAAGGGGAGTGCGCTGGCGCTGGGGTTGACCGAATTTGCCAGCCATTGCGCAGCCCTTGAGGCGGGAGGCGGTGAGCCTGCGGCAATCGGGGCGCAATTTGACGCGGCGGTGAGCGGGTTGCAGCAGTGGCTGGCGGCCAACAGGGATGCGCCGTTCTGATCCCTGCTGGCTATGCACAACGTTCAGAGGGGGTGGCCAGCCCCTGCGCCGTTATTCTATTTCGCGAAACAGCGCCTGTTTGCACTTGGCGCAGACCCATTCCCGGCGAAAATCGGTCAGGTGCACCATTCCCACCTCCAGCAACTCGTGGTGGCCGCAGTGGTGGCAGAAGATGATGTCGCCATCGACCGCTTCCGGGTGGGCCGCCAGATATTCGGCTTTGGTGGGGAGCTGATCCCACGAGGTGGTAGAAACATGTTTGCGCTGGCTGGTGTAGTAGACCCAGTAGAACAGAAAAAAGACAGCCAGGATCACGAATGTCAGCAGATGGTCCATCTTGAACTCCTCCGGTCAGATGTCGCCCTTCGGGTGGGTGGCGGCAATCAGCTCCATCATCATTAAATTTGTTTCGAATGAATATGTTACAGGATGGATCACGACGGCGTTGTGATCCCCTTCGGGTTTTGCCCGCCCAACTGCGGGATGAAAAATGTCTCTTTTGGCGAAGGGGCCAGGGTATTGAACGGGGAGGGAATCTTGTTTTTTACAACATAAATTCAACATTTTTTTAGGTGGTTGGACTGTCTCTTTGATCCAGCTCACGTTACAATGCCCACGCCCACTTCACCTAACGCGCAAACGATTTTCAGGAGAGAAACGGATGTTGAAACGTGACATGACCATCGCCAATTATGATCCGCAATTGTGGCAGGCCATCACAGACGAAACCCGTCGTCAGGAAGAGCATATCGAGCTGATTGCGTCTGAGAACTACACCAGCCCCCGTGTCATGGAAGCCCAGGGCTCCCAGTTGACCAACAAGTACGCCGAAGGTTACCCCTCCAAGCGTTACTACGGTGGTTGCGAGTATGTGGATGTGGTCGAAACCCTGGCCATCGAGCGCGCCAAAGAGCTGTTCGGTGCTACTTACGCCAACGTGCAGCCGCACTCCGGCTCCCAGGCCAACAGCGCCGTTTACATGGCCCTGCTGCAGCCGGGCGACACCGTACTGGGCATGAACCTCGCCCACGGTGGTCACCTGACTCACGGCTCGCCGGTCAACTTCTCCGGCAAGCTCTACAACATCATTCCTTACGGCATCGATGAGTCCGGCAAGATTGACTACGACGAGATGGAGCGCCTGGCCATTGAGCACAAGCCGAAGATGATGATCGGTGGCTTCTCCGCCTACTCCGGTATCGTTGACTGGGCTCGCATGCGCGAAATCGCCGACAAGATCGGTGCCTACCTGTTCGTCGACATGGCCCACGTGGCTGGCCTGATTGCCGCTGGCGTCTACCCGAACCCGGTGCCCCACGCTCACGTGGTCACCTCCACCACTCACAAGACCCTGGCCGGTCCGCGCGGTGGCCTGATCCTCTCCGCCGCCGACGACGAGGAGCTCTACAAGAAGCTCAACTCTGCCGTCTTCCCGGGTGGTCAGGGTGGTCCGCTGATGCACGTCATCGCCGGTAAAGCCGTTGCCTTCAAAGAGGCGTTGGAGCCCGAGTTCAAGACCTATCAGGCTCAGGTCGTGAAAAACGCCAAGGCGATGGCTGCGACCTTTATCGAGCGCGGTTACAAGATCGTCTCCGGCGGTACCGACAACCATCTGATGCTGGTTGACCTGATCGGCCGCGAGCTGACCGGTAAGGACGCTGACGCCGCGCTGGGCAAAGCCAACATCACCGTCAACAAGAACTCCGTGCCCAACGACCCGCGCTCCCCGTTCGTCACCTCTGGTGTGCGGATCGGTACCCCGGCCATCACCCGCCGCGGTTTCAAGGAGGCCGAGTCCATCCAGCTGACCCACTGGATCTGCGACGTGCTGGACAACCACGACAACGATGCCGTGCTGGCCACCGTACGCGAGAAGGTGCTGGATATCTGCCGCCGTTTCCCGGTCTATGGCTGATAAGCCGGAACGTTCGGTTTGAGACCAATGCCACCCTCGGGTGGCTAATGCCGATCAGTTAAGGATCCATTGACCGATCCTCCTGATGTGTAAAAATCCGAAACCTGTTGATTGGTTTCGG